>JAPPLF010000006.1 GCA_028874215.1 Acidobacteriota bacterium | reverse complement strand
AACCAGGATCACGTCAGGCAGCCGACCGGCGAACCGCAACGCGACGCGGTGCCGGGCAAGAGGAAATAGTGGACTCCGTTCACACCGCACGTACGGACGGATTTCGAGATCGGTTCGCCAGCCCATCTGCTGGTCAGGATGGGGCCGGCGAAGGTGCGAATCACCGAGACCGTCTCCGCGTTCGAAGCACCCCGGCTCATTGCTTGGGGCAAGATATTCGGAGCGCGCTGGCTCCTGGCTGCAGTGCGGGAGCAGCATCTGGAACCCGTGAGCGAGACGAGCTGCCGCTACCACAACACGGACCGGTTGACCGGTCTGCTTGCGCCGCTGGTGTTGCTTTGTGCTGGCGGTTATATGCGCGTCGGTTTCACCGATGTTGGCGAGGGATTGAAGCGTCAATCTGAGGCGCTGTACAAGAGGTCGAATTCGCGAGGCAGATGATCTTCGAGGGGAACCACCGATTACCGGGGCTGGACACGCTCGGCAATCCGGCGGCCAGACTCGATTTCTTCCCGCCGCAGCTCCCAGGTCTTTTGCAGGTTCAGCCACACCTGCGGGATTGTCCCGAAATAACGCGCCAAACGCAATGCCGTATTGGCCGTTACACCCCGCTGCCTATTCAGGATCGCCGTAATTCGATTCACGGGCACATCCAATGCCTTCGACAGCGCATTGGCCGACATCCCAAGCGCATCCAGTTCATCCCGTAAGATCTCTCCCGGGTGCACCGGTCTCATCCCATTCCTGAAGCTCATCGCCTCGACCTCCGGACTCCGGCGATCCCATGCTGATTGAAAATAATGGTGGAGACGATGGGATTCGAACCCACGACCTCCTGAGTGCGATTCAGGCGCTCTTCCGAGCTGAGCTACGTCCCCACCTGAGAGGGGGGCTATCTTACCAGAAAGGGGAATCCCTACAGGTAGTCCGACGCGCAAGGGTACCCGGGAAGCGGCTCCGCGTGGAGGACGGCGCGGACCACGGCCCTGGCGGTGACCTGGGCGGCCAGTGCCCCCACCAGACCCAGTTCCTGCCCTCGCACCGATTCGGTTGAGAGGGCGAAGACGGTATCACCGTCCGACGGCATGTGCACCGGCCGGACGGTCCGGGCCAGTCCGTCGTGGGCCATCTGGGCAATCTTGGTCAGCGACGCCTTGTCGAACTCGGCGTTGGTGGCGACCACGCCCAAGGTCGTGTTCTCGCCCTCGCCGGAGCGGCGCTTTGGAAGTCCCCGTTCCTTCAGGACCGCCATGGTGTCGGCGAATCCTCTCCCGCCGGCGCCGCGGGCACCGGCAAGGATTCTGCCGGTCTCCGGATCGAGGACGTCACCCACCGAGTTGACCGCCACCAGGGCCGCCACCACGAGGGGTCCGGTCCGGATGGCCGCCGAACCCAGGCCGCCTTTCATGGCGCGTTCGTGACCCAGTATTTTGCCTACGGTAGCCCCGGCTCCCGCGCCGGCGTTGCCCTCGGGGACCGGTCCGGCCGCGGCGTTCCGGCAGGCTTGGCGTCCCAATTCGGGACCCGGGCGGACGGATGCGTCTCCCAGCGCCAGGTCGAAGAGGATGGCCGACGGCACGATGGGGACCCTGGCCACCGGCGTTTCGTACCCCACCCCCCGTTGCTCCAGGTACCGGACCACTCCGGAGGCCGCGTCCAGACCGAAGGCGCTGCCGCCGGAGAGCACCAGGGCGTGGATGCGCTTCACGGAGCGCACCGGATCCAGCAGGGCCGTTTCGCGAGTGCCGGGAGCGGAGCCGCGAATGTCCACTCCGGCCATCACTTCCCGTTCCGGGAGGACGACCGTGACTCCCGTGGGCCGCCGCGGGTCTACGGCGTGCCCGACACGAATTCCTTCGATGTCCGTGAGGCCCCCCTCGTAGGCGGGGGACCCTGATGAATGCGAATCACTGCTCATGCCGGAAGTGGATCAATGCAGGTCCTGAAAAGCAGGGCTGTAAGCCGAATTCTGTACCCCGCCCGAAAGGACGGGGTGGCGATCATTCCTCTGGGAGCCGGGTCGCCCCGGCCCTCGGGCGGCCTACCCGCTCCGCTTCCGCCCGGCCCGGGGGCCGGCGAATGAGCCGGGCCGACTCGTACGGAGCCTATTTGGCCTTGCACCGCGTGGGGTTTACCGTGCCTCCGATGTCACCATCGAAGCGGTGGGCTCTTACCCCGCCATTTCACCCTTACCCGCGGTCCCGGTGACGGAACCGAAGGCGGTATCTTTTCTGTGGCACTTTCCGTAGGGTCACCCCCCCTTCCCGTTAGGAAGCACGCTGCCCTGAGGTGTTCGGACTTTCCTCCGTCCGGCGGCTGCCGGAAGGCGATCGCCCACCCTGCTTTTCAGGCCGGCGACATTCTATCACCGGAAGATCGGATGGAACCCGCTTGACCCGGCCGCCTCGACCTGCCCACCCGCAAAATCCCGCGGATCGGGCACGCGGCTACCGGCTCCGGATCAGCCCCCGCCCCACGGCGCCCGCCTCCAGCCCGATGAGTTCGCCGTAGACCCGGCCGAACTTGACCTCGGCCTCGAACTTGACGGGAACTCGAAGACGGTCCCGCGAGTACCAGACCCGGAGCGTCCTGCCCTTGGAGAGGATTCCCTCCTCGACCCGGAGCCGGACCGTGTCGAAAGCCCCGACCCGGAGTTCGACTCGCTCCGTATCCTCCACCCGGACCAGCATCTCCTTGAACTTGCCGCGCTGGGCCAGATGCGCACGGTATCGGCTCCCGTCCTCCAGCCGATGGAGCCGCGCCACGTAGATGACCGAAAGCAGGTCCGCGACCGGCCCCGGTATCCCATCGGAAGTGCGGTTGTGAAGCTCCCGCGGCGGATCTTTTGACACGTCCAGGTCACGGAAGAACGCGGTGTCCCTGCCGTAGTCGAAGACGGAGAGCAGATCGCGCTTGCGTCTTCCCTCGCGATGCTCCCGGAAGATCCGATAGGAATGAAAACTCCGGGCGTCGACAATGGACTCGAAACGATTCCGCACCGAGATCTTGGCGACTTCCACCAGCCGGCCGGCCGATATGGCCTCCATGGTGATGGTCCAGGCCGGCCTCTTTCGATACCGGGAACGTTTCACGGTGAAGGCCAACTCCCCCGCCTTGAAGGCCGGAGAGGCGAACAGGGGCTTCCAGTTGACCTCGTATCGCAGGCTCTCTCCGGCTTGGAAAGGGGCGCTGTAACGAGTCCCCCGGTCCAGGAGCGGCCGTGGCGCCCCGGGCCCGGCCGGGAGCGGGAAGCAGTAAAGGGCGGGCGCCAGGATCAGGGGGAGGACCGGCAACAGGCGCGTCCACCGCCGGGAGTCGGGCATTGGGCGCTTCATCCCATTTTCCAGAAGAAAAAGATCGCTGCCAGGACCACCGAGATGAGAAAACGGTATTCCCGGTTCCGGAGGAAGAGCTTCCACTGGAAACGAGCGATCGCGCCGGCTCCGGCGGCGATGGGGCCCGGGAACCGAACCGGACAGAATCGGGGCACGCCGGCGGCATACCCGGCGTAGTCGTCCCCATAGTGGCTGAGCATTTCCCGCTCTTCACGAAGTATCACCGGCCAATAAATGCCCGGGAACAGGACGAGATAGACCAGGAGCAGCCAAAGCTCCGCCGCCGCCACGGTGAAACCGAGCCCGGCCAGAAAGGACCCCAGGTAGAGAGGATTCCGGGTCAGGCGGTAGGGTCCCGTCCGCGCCACCCCGCGCCACTTGTCCAGGTATCCCGAGGCCCAAAGGCGGATGCCGGCTCCCAGCGCCGCCACCGGCATTCCGAGCCAGAACAGGTCATGACGCGGCTGGGCGAACACGAAAAGCAGGAACCCGAAGGCGAGACCCGCGGGGACCCGGATTCTCTGAACCACGGTCATGGGGATGCCGGTCCTTCCACGGCCGCCGACAACCGCCGGCGCACGGCCCGGAAGACCTGTTCCACGGAAATGTTCATGCAGATGAACTCCCCGCAGCTCCGCTTGTTGCAGTCCGAGCAGTAGAGGTAACGCTTGACGATCCGGTCTTCCGGGTGAAAGGGTCCGTTGCGCCGGGCGATGGAGGGACCCATCACCGCCACCGCCGGGGTTCCCACCGCCACCGCCAGATGCAGGGGACCCGTGTCCCCCGCCACCATCAGGCAGGCGCGCCGGCAGAGCGCCGCCAGTTCCAGGATCGTGGTGGGAAAGGTGACCACGGACCCGGGCCGGGAGCAGTCCCGGATCTCACGGACCAGTTCCTCCTCTCCCGGACCGTAGGTGATGAGCACGGGAAGATCCAGGCGCCGCCGGATCTCCGCGCCCAGACGGGCGAACCTGCGGGCGGGCCAGAGCTTGGTGGGCCATCCGGCGCCCGGATTCAACAGGACCGGACGGACGTTGCCGACCGCCTGCAACCGGGAGTCGACATAACGCTTCGCCTCGGCGGGGATCCGAAAAGGCACCCGGGCCGTGGACTCTCCGGCGCAGCCCAACGACCCTGCCAGCTCCAGGTTCAGATCGATGACGTGGCCGATTCCGCTGGTCGGGACGGTGTCGGTATAGAAACCGGCCGCCGCCGGCTCGCGGCATCGTTCCCGGCAGAATCCCATCCGCCTCCCGGCGCCGGAAAGACGGGCCAGGAATGCCGACTTGATCAGGCCCTGAAAGTCCAGCGCCAGGTCGAAGCGCTCCCGCCGCAAGGCCCGGATCAGGTGGACCAGATCCCACGCCGTCCGGGGCCGGCGCCGCCAACGCTTGGTGTCGGCGGTCCAGATTCGATGGATTCCGGGAACTGTCTTCAGCAGGGCGCGGTAGTGGGGCTCGACCAGCCAGTGAATCTCACAATCGGGGAAGCGGCGGTGGATCTGCTGTTGGGCCGGCAGGGCGTGAACGATGTCGCCCAGCGCGCCCAACCGGACGATCAGGATCTTTTCCGGGCGGTTCAGCAAGGTAGAGGACGCGGGGCGGGTGCTGCCGGAAGCAACGGAAGAGATGTTTCGGAGCATAGGGCCCCTCGAGACGGAAGGCCATCGTATCACGGGCGTCCCGGAGCCTGATTTCGGGTCAACAGCCTTCGGGCCGCCCGGTAGACCTCCCCGGAGTGAATGCGATCGAAACAGCGCAGGTCGATGGGACACTCCCGGAGCAGGCAGGGGCTGCACTCCACGTGCTTGTGGATGACGGTCGCCTGGGGGCTCAAGGGTCCCGTGGCCACTTCGTCGGTGGATCCGAATACCGCCACCAGCGGCACTCCCAGCGCCGCCGACAGGTGCATGGGACCCGAATCGTTTCCCAGAAACAACCGGCACCGGGCCAACACGCCGATGAGGGCGGAGAGCGAGGTCCGTCCCACCAGGAATCGGGGAGTCTGTTTCATCTGCTCCCGGACCCGGACCGCAATCGGCGTCTCCGAACTGGAGCCCAGGAGCACGACCTCGGCGCCCGCCTCCTCGATCAGGCGATCGGCCACTTCCGCGTAGCGCTCCGGAAACCATCGCTTGGCGGAACCGAAGGCGGCTCCCGGATTCAGGCCCACCAAGGGCCTGCCGCTCTCGACGCCCGCCTCGCCGAGCAGGGAGTCGGCCGACTCCAGTTGCGCCCGGGAGGGCGTGAGATGGATGTCGGGCCGGAACGAAGAGTCTTCCAGGTAGTCGATGGAAGAGACGCCCGCCTGGAACAGCAGGTCCAGATAGTAGTAGGTCTGGTGACGGCCAAGGTCCTTGATTCGGGGGCGCACGCCTTGAGTCAGCAGGAGCCGCCGTCCGTCGGTGGTGTAGCCGATCCGGTTCGGAATGCGCGCCGTCAGCGCCAGCAGCGCCGCCTCGAACGCGTTCTGGAAGAGAACCGCCGTATCGAATCCACGGAGCCGCCGTCCCACACGGAATACTCCCCGTACCCCCAGGGACCGGTTCTCGAGCGTGACCACCTGATCCGCGACCCCTTGCCCTTCGAAGATCGGGGCCACCCATTCCCGGGCCAGGAGAGTCAGCCGGGCCTGGGGCTGCAGCCGGCGCAGCTCCCTCAGGGCCGCCAGCGACATGACGGCGTCTCCGATCCAGTTGGTGCAGCGAACCAGGACCTGCTTCATCGCTCCTGTCCGAGGCCCTCCTTCAGTGCGGATTGGGAAGGCCCGCCACCTCATCCAAGAGAAACTTGCGGTACTCCGCCGGGTCTTCGGGCAACGCTTCGATCTTCAACACGTAGATCTGTCCAGCGCCGAATTCCAGGCCCTGGAGGCGGACCGCGTCCTTCTCCGTCGTCATCAACGCCTCGGCTCCGTGTTCGTCCAGATTTTCCAGGGCCTGGTCCAGATCGCTCTGGCTGTACGGATGATGGTCGGGGAACAGGAGCTGGCGCCGCACGTCCATCTGGTAGTGCTCCAGGTCCTGGACGAAGATTCCGGGATTTCCGATGGCCGCCAGGGCGATGACCCGCCTTCCCACGAAATCCCGGGTCCGGAATTGCGTCCGGCTCTTGAGATCGAAGACGCCGACGGCATCGTGATAGAAGTAGGAAATGGGAGTCAGCTTGTTGTGTCTCCGGATGACCGCTTCCAGATCGTCCATCTCCCCCATCAGGTGGGACCGCGTGATGACCACCAGATCGGCGCGTCCCATGGCGGCCAGGGGCTCCCGGAGCCTCCCCGCAGGCAGGAGTTGACCGCCGCCGAAGGGATCGGTGGCATCCACCAGCAGAATGTCCAGGTTGCGCTTGAGCTTCAGGTGCTGGAAACCGTCGTCCAGAATGTGGATGACCCTGCCGACCGCGTCCTTTTCCACCAGCGTTCCTGAACGGTGCCGATTCTTTCCGACGGCGACCCGGACTCCGGGAAGCTGACCGGCCAGCAGAAAGGGCTCGTCCCCGCTGCTGGCCGGGTCGCACAGCACCTTCCTGCCGTCGCTGACCACCAGGGTCGAGTGCTCGGCCCTGCCCCGGTAGCCGCGGCTCAGGACGACCGGCTGATAGCCCGCCTTCTGGAGAACGCCGGCCAGATAGGCCACGAAGGGGGTCTTTCCGGTCCCGCCCACGGTCAGGTTCCCGACACTGATGACCGGGTTGCGGAGGCGGTTTCGCGAAATGAGGCCGCGCCGGTAGAGCAACGCTCTGAGCCGCATGACCAGGGAGTAGAGTTGGGAGAGAAGAACCCACATGCGTTCTCAGGATCCGGCGACCGGAGTCAGGTACTCGTCCACGATGCGGGCCGTTCGGGCCACGGCGCCTCGATTCTCGCGAAGGATCCGCCGGGCGTTTTCGCCCAGCCCCCGGCGAGCCGCCTCACTTTCCAGGAGTTCCCTCAGCCGCCGGGCCAATTCCCGCGAGTTTCGGACCTGCAGCGCAGCGCCCCCTTCCAGGAAATTGCGAGCCATTTCCCGGAAATTATGCATGTGAGGCCCCACCAGTATCGCCTTGCCGAAGTGCGCCGCCTCGATGATGTTGTGTCCCCCCCACGCCACCAGGCTGCCCCCCACGAAAACCACCTGGGCCAGTTCGTAGAGATGGGCCAACTCGCCGATGGTGTCCAGGACCAGCACATCGGGCCGGACGGGCGGGCCCGCATCCTGGAAACCGTTGAGACCGCTGCGTTTCAGGTGGACGACGCCCCGCTGCCGAAGCAGGCCGGAGATCTCGTCCGATCTCCGCGGGTGCCGGGGAGCCAGAACCATGCGGAGATCGGGGAATTCCCGCCGGGTCTCCTGGAAGGCGTCCAGAAGCTGCTCCTCCTCTCCTTCGCGGGTGCTGCCGCAGATCCAGATGGGGTCCGCTCCGAACAGGCTTCGAATCCGCCGCGTCAATGCCGCCGGTCCGGCGTCCGGGCCCAGGCTGTAATCGTATTTCAGATTTCCGACGGAGCCGGTTCTGGAAGCAACGGATCCCAGTTCGACGATCCGGTCCCGGTCTTGGACCGACTGCATGCAGAGACGATCCAACTGCCGGAGAAAGGGCCGCAGCGGGCGCCGGAAGCGCCGGTAGCGAGCGAACGACCGGTCGGAGATCCTGCCGTTGACCAGGACCACGGGTACGCCCGACTCCCGGGCGGCGACGATGAACCCGGGCCAGATCTCAGTTTCGACCACCAGTACGGCCGCCGGATCCAGCCTCCTGAGATACTTCCTGCAGAGCCAGGGCCAGTCCAGGGGAAAATAGAAGATCCGGGCCCGGTCCCGGAAAAGCTGGCGGGCCAGACGCTGCCCCGTCTCGGTCGTTGTGGAAATGCACAGTTGAGACGATTTCAGGTTCAGCGCATCTATCAGGGGGCGAATCGAGTTGACCTCTCCCACCGAGACGGCGTGGACCCAGAGCCGGGCCCGGCCGGAAGGGAGCGGCGAGACGCAATCGGGAACCATCATCCTTTTCCTGAAGGGAACGGGACGATGGCCCCGGAGATAACGAAGGAGGCGCAAAGGGAGCCACAGGATCAGGCCGAGCGTATAGGCCAGCGCATAGGCGGCGATCAGCGGCGTCGGAACGGCCGTGGGGCCGCTCGAGTCCCGGCCGGGACGCTTCGGAGCCGTTCCGGCGTCTCCGTCGCCGGCTCCACGGATCATCCGTGGAGCATGTTTTGTCAAGGCGGTCACGGACGCATATAATAACTTGTTTCCCGGCTTGACAGGGGGCCGGCCCTGAGGCTAAGATTCATCCGCCTATCACGGCGTGGGTGGGTCGAGTGCGGATGCCTCAAGGGCATCCTTTTTTTGTCTTATAGGGTTTGTTCTGCTCTCACGCCAAGCGTCGAAAGCGGCGGCGGCGGGCAGTTCCAGGAGTGGATGGCATCGATGCCGACGTTCAATCAGTTGGTGCGCAAGGGTCGCAAACCGGTGCGGACCAAGACCAAGAGCCCGGCGCTGCAGGGTTGCCCTCAAAGGCGCGGAGTCTGCGTGCGTGTGTACACGCAGACGCCGAAGAAACCCAACTCGGCGCTTCGAAAGGTGACCCGGGTACGGTTGACCAACGGGATCGAAGTGACCACTTATATTCCGGGTGAGGGACACAATCTGCAGGAGCACTCCATTGTGCTCATTCGTGGCGGCCGGGTTAAGGACCTGCCGGGCGTGCGATACCATGTGATCCGCGGGACCTTGGACACGGCCGGCGTAGACAACCGTAACAACAGCCGGTCCAAGTACGGCGCCAAGCGCCCCAAGGGTTAGCCGGATCTCCAACAACTGCATCGACGCCGAGTTCCATCGCAGCTTGCTTCGTGTCCAGGAGCCATCGAGATGTCTAGAAGAAGGGATGTTCCCAAGAGAGACGTGGCTCCCGATCCCGTATTCAAGAGCCGCCTGGTGAGCCGATTCATCAATCAGGCCATGGTGCGGGGAAAGAAGAGTGTTTCCGAGAGAAATTTTTACGCCGCCATGAACCTGATCCAGGACAGGACGGGAGAAGATCCATTGCGGATCTTCAAGAAGGCGGTGGACAGGGTCAAGCCCATGGTGGAGACCAAGTCCCGCCGCGTGGGCGGATCGACCTATCAGGTCCCCATCGAAGTCAGCACCCGGCGGCAGACCTCGCTCGCCATTCGCTGGCTGGTGGGCTATGCCCGGGCCCGTCACGAAAAGACCATGAGGGAGAGGCTGGCCAACGAGCTCGCAGACGCCGCGAATGACCGCGGCGGAGCCGTTCGCAGGAAGATGGACGTGCACCGGATGGCCGAGGCCAACCGTGCCTTCGCACACTACCGATGGTGAGAGGGAAGGACTCGATTACCAACGGAAGCTGCATCCAGGGAAAACCAGTACAGTGGCAACTCAGTCTGCGCTCGAAAGGACGCGAAATATCGGCATCATGGCCCACATCGATGCCGGTAAGACGACCACGACCGAGCGGATTCTCTACTACACGGGAATCACCTACAAGCTGGGTGAAGTGCACGAAGGCACCGCCACCATGGACTGGATGCCCCAGGAACAGGAACGGGGCATTACCATCACCTCCGCCGCCACGACCTGCCTCTGGAAGAATTTCCGCATCAACATTATCGATACCCCGGGCCACGTAGACTTCACGGCTGAAGTCGAACGATCCCTGCGGGTTCTGGACGGCGCCATTGCCGTGTTCGACGCCGTCGCGGGCGTCGAGCCCCAGTCCGAGGCCGTCTGGCGCCAGGCGGACAAGTACCGGGTGCCGCGGATCGCCTTCATGAACAAGATGGACCGGCTGGGAGCCGATTATTTCGCGGCCATGGAGTCCATGACCCAAAAGCTGGGCGCAAATCCGGTCCCGGTCCAGATTCCGTTGGGACAGGAGGAGTCCTTCGAAGGCGTCATCGACCTGATCTCCCGCAAGGCCATCCGCTACGAAGCCGAGACCCTGGGCGCCAATTTCGTGGAGGGCGACATTCCGGAGGAATGGCGGGAGGCGGCGGAGCACTGGCGCGAGAAGATGGTGGAGACGGTCGTCGAGGTGGACGAGGAGCTGCTGGAAAAGTACGTGCACGGCGAGCCCATCGATCCCGGCTCCCTCAAGCGCGCGCTGCGATTGGGAACCTGTCAGGGCAGATTCACACCCTGCCTCTGCGGCGCCGCTTTCAAGAACAAGGGGGTGCAACCCTTGTTGGACGGCATCGTCGATTTCCTGCCCTCACCGTTGGAGGTGCCCCCACCCGAAGGAACCGACCCGGTCACGGGAGATCCGGTGACTCCCCGAGCCTCCCAGGACGACCCTTTTTCGGCCCTCGTATTCAAGATCATGGGCGACCCCTTCGTCGGCAAGTTGGCCTTCGTCCGCGTCTATTCCGGATGCCTGCAGGCCCGCTCGAAGGTCTACAACCCGGTTTCCGGGCGGGCGGAGCGGGTGGGACGGTTGCTCAAGATGCACGCCAACAAGAGGGAGGAGCTCAAGGAACTCGGCGCCGGGGACATTGCTGCCGTGGTCGGACTCAAGACGGCGGCGACGGGAGACACGATTTGCGATCCGGTCCGGCCCGTGTTGCTGGAATCCATGGAGTTTCCGGCGCCGGTGATCTCAGTGGCCATCGAGCCCAAGACGCGTCCCGACCAGGATCGGCTGGGATTCGCGCTGGAGAAGCTGGTTCAAGAGGACCCGACGTTTCGGACTCACACCGATCCGGAAACCGGACAGACCCTGATCTCGGGCATGGGAGAGCTGCACCTGGAGATCATCGTAGATCGCCTGCTGCGCGAGTTCGGCGTCGGCGCCAACGTGGGCAAGCCGCACGTGGCGTACCGGGAGAGCATTCTGGGGACAGCCGAAGGGCACGGGCGCTACATTCGCCAGACCGGAGGCCGGGGCCAATATGGGGACGCCAGGGTCCGGGTCGAGCCGCTGGAACCGGGCGAGGCCGAAAACGGGTTCCTGTTCGAGGACCTGAGCGTCGGCGGCGTGATCCCTCGAGAATTCGTTCCGGCGGTGAAGGCCGGTGTGCGGGAGGCCATGGAGGGCGGAGTCCTGGCCGGCTGCGAGATGCAGAACGTCAAGGTGACCCTTCTGGACGGCTCCTACCACGACGTGGACTCGTCGGAGATCGCGTTCAAGATCGCGGGCTCCCTCGCCTTCAAGCAGGCCGCGCGCAAGGCCGGGCTCGTCCTGCTGGAACCGGTCATGAAGGTGGAAGTGGTGGTGCCCCAGGAATACATGGGCGATGTCATCGGCGATCTCAACGCCCGCCGGGGCCGGGTCGCCCAGTTGGAACCGCGGGGAGGAAGCCAGGTGATCACGGCCTACGTGGCCTTGGAGACCATGTTCGGCTACGCCACCGGACTGCGGTCGCTCACCCAGGGGAGGGCGACCTACACCATGCATTTCGAGCAGTACGAGCAGGTCCCCAGACAAGTGGTGGAAGAGCAGGTGGCGCGTACCCACGGCCGGATTTTGACCCGGTCAGGTTGAACCGTCCCGAAGGGACACGAAAGCGACGTCGATCAGGATCGACTGAATCGGAAAAGAGGACGAGATGGCGAAGGAGAAGTTTCAGCGCACGAAGCCGCATGTGAACATTGGAACCATCGGGCACGTGGACCACGGCAAGACGACGTTGACGGCGGCCATCACGCAGGTGTTGAGCGCCGAGAATCCCAGCGTGGAGATCCGGGATTTCGATTCCATCGACAACGCGCCGGAAGAGCGGGAGCGGGGGATCACCATCGCGGTGGCCCACGTGGAGTACGAGACGGCCGAGCGCCACTACGCGCACGTGGACTGTCCGGGACACGCCGACTACATCAAGAACATGATCACGGGAGCGGCCCAGATGGACGGGGCGATCCTGGTGGTCTCGGCGGCGGACGGGCCGATGCCGCAGACCCGCGAGCACATCCTGCTGGCGCGGCAGGTGGGAGTGCCCTCCATCGTGGTCTTCCTGAACAAGGTGGACATGGTGGATGACGAGGAGCTGCTGGAGCTGGTGGAGCTGGAGGTGCGGGAACTGCTGAGCCAGTACGAGTTTCCCGGGGACGACATTCCGGTGGTGTACGGGAGTGCCTTGAAGGCGATGGAGGGAGACGCGGGGGCGCAGGACCAGATCCGGGAGTTGATGGACGCGGTGGACGGGTACGTGCCGATGCCGGAGCGGGACGTGGACAAGCCGTTTCTGATGCCGATCGAGGATATTTTCTCCATCAGCGGCCGGGGCACGGTGGTGACGGGCCGGGTGGAGCGCGGGAAGATCAAGGTGGGGACGGAGATGGAGATCGTGGGGATCCGGCCCACGATGAAGCGGGTGGTGACGGGCGTGGAGATGTTCCGCAAGCTGCTGGACGAAGGTCAGGCGGGAGACAACGTGGGGTTGTTGCTGCGGGGGACGCCGAAGAACGAAGTGGAGCGTGGACAGGTGGTGGCGGCCAAGGGGTCGATCACGCCGCACACGAAATGCCAGGCGGAGGCGTACATATTGACCCGGGAGGAAGGCGGGCGGCACACGCCATTTTTCACGGGGTACCGGCCGCAGTTTTACTTTCGGACGACGGACGTGACGGGGAACGTGACGTTGCCGGACGGGACGGAGATGGTGATGCCGGGGGACAACGTGACGATCGAGTTCAACCTGATCACGCCCATCGCCATCGAGCGGGGCCTGCGCTTCGCCATCCGCGAAGGCGGCCACACGGTGGGCGCCGGCACCATCACCCGGATCCTGGAGTAGGCCCAAGAGAATGAACAACGAGAAGATCCGCATCCGACTCAAGGCTTACGACCACCGGGTCCTGGACCACTCCACCGGTGAGATCGTGGACATCGCGCGCCGCACCGGGGCCCGGGTTTCGGGTCCGATCCCGCTGCCCACCCGCATCGGCCGCTACACCGTGCTGCGTTCTCCCCACGTGGACAAGAAGTCCCGGGAGCAGTTCGAAATCAGGACCCACAAGCGCCTTGTGGACATCCTGGAGCCGACGCCGCAGACGGTGGACGCCTTGATGAAACTGGATCTTCCGGCTGCCATCGACGTGGAGATCAAGGCCTACGGAGCCGAGAAGGAATAGCCATGCTCCAGGGGATGATCGGCAGGAAAGTGGGAATGACCCAGCTCTTCGACGAAAGGGGCCAGGTCATTCCGGTGACGGTGCTTCAGACCGGCCCTTGCATCGTGGTCCAGAAGAAGACCCCTGAGAAAGAGGGCTATTCCGCACTTCAGTTGGGTCTCATCGAGCCCGGAACCCGGTCCCGGCGCCTCACCCTGGGCGAGAGGGGGCATTTGCGTCAGGCAGGTTCGCCGCCGACCCGGATCCTGCGCGAGTTTGCGTACGAAGAGACTGAAGGGACGGCATTGAAAGTCGGCGATGAAGTTCTGGCCCACCAGGTCTTTCAGGCCGACGACACCGTCAACATCGTGGGCACCAGCAAGGGCCGCGGATTCCAGGGCGTGATCAAGCGCCACGGATTCGGCGGCGGCCGGGCGACCCATGGATCCATGTTTCATCGGGCTCCAGGCTCCATTGGCCAGAGCGCTTCGCCCAGTCGAGTCTTTCCCGGGACCCGCGGGCCCGGGCGGATGGGGAACAAGCGGGTCACCATCCGAAACCTGCAAGTGGTCAAAGTGGACGAAGAGAACCACCTCTTGCTGGTCAAGGGGTCGGTGCCGGGCAGCCGGGCCCACACCCTCGCCATCGTCCGTTCGGGGAGGCGGAATTGACTGAGTCGTCGCCGGAAATCCAGGTCAGAAACCTGAGCAACGAGGTTGTGGAGACACTGCCCCTCTCCCGCCGGGTCTTCGACTACCAGGCATCCGAATCCCTGTTGTGGGAAGCGGTGACCGCCTTTCTGGCCGGACGGCGCAAGGGTTCCCATTCCACCAAGACTCGCGCCGAAGTGCGGGGAGGCGGCCGGAAACCATGGCGGCAGAAGGGCACCGGACGGGCCCGTGCCGGGACCATCAGGAGTCCCCTCTGGAGATCGGGAGGCGTGACCTTCGGTCCCAAGCCGAGAAACTACGCACAGTCGCTGTCCAAGAAGAAACGGAGAGGCGCCGTCAAGCTGGTCCTCTCGGACAAGCTGAAGAACGATAACCTTCTGGTTTTGGACTCGTTGGAGATGTCCAGCCACAAGACCAGGAACTTCGTGGAGGTCATGGGCGCCTTCGACCTGACCCGGAAGCTGCTGGTGGTGGATTCGAGGGAGAACCGGAACTTGTTCCTGAGCACTCGAAACCTGCCGGGAGTCAAGATGGTTCCGGCCCTCGGCGTCAACGTCTACGACCTGGTGAACGCCGAGGTCCTGATGATCAGCAAGGCTTCATTGCTGGAGCTGCAGGAGGTGTTGCTGAGGTCATGAGCAGTTACGATATTCTCAGGCTCCCCCACATTACCGAGAAGGCCGCCATTCAGAAGGACGATCTCGACGGCCGGGTCGTGGTCTTCAAGGTCCGGCCCGAGGCCACGAAGCAGCAGGTGAAGGCGGCGGTCCAGAGGATTTTCGACGTCGAGGTCAATTCCGTTCGAACCGCCAACTTCAAGGGCAAGGTCAAGAGAATGGGCAAGTACCGGGGACGGCGGGCCGCTTGGAAAAAAGCCTATGTGACTCTGAAACCCGGCCAGGATATGCCGGAATTTTTCGACACGGTGTAGAACCGATGCCATTGAAAAGCTACAAACCCACGTCGCCCGGCACCAGATTCCGAACCGTTCAGACCGGCGAGGATCTGACCGACATCAAGCCGCTCAAGCGCCTGACCCGGGGCAAGAAGCGGATCAGCGGCCGCAACAGCGACGGAAAGATCTGCGTCCGGCGCCGGGGAGGCGGCCACAAGCGGCGCTATCGAGTCATCGACTTCAAGCGAAACAAGGATGACGTGCCGGCGCGAGTCGCCGCCATCGAATACGACCCCAATCGGAGCGCCCGCATCGCCCGGCTCCATTATCTGGACGGAGAGAAGCGGTACATCCTGGCGCCCAACGGGCTGAAGGTGGGCGACGAGGTGATCTCGGGACCGGCGGTGGACATCATGCCGGGCAATTGCCTGCCCATCGCCAACATCCCGCTGGGAACCATGATCCACAACATCGAACTGACCCAGGGGCGGGGCGGCCAGATGGTTCGTTCCGCCGGCGGAAGCGCACAGTTGCTGGCCAAAGAGGGGAAATACGCCCAGATCAAACTGCCTTCGGGCGAAGTGCGCAAGGTCCATGTCCTCTGCCGGGCGACCATCGGCCAGGTGGGGAACGTCGATCACGAGAACGTCTCCCTGGGAAAGGCGGGAGCCAACCGTTGGCGCGGCCGGCGGCCCAAGGTCAGAGGCGTGGCCATGAATCCCGTCGACCATCCCATGGGCGGCGGCGAAGGGAAGAGTTCGGGCGGACGGCATCCCACGTCACCCTGGGGCTGGAAGACGAAAGGCTACCGGACCCGGAAGAACAACCGGACCGGAAAGATGATTGTCCGGCGGAGAAAGAAGTAGGAGGCTCCATGCCCAGGTCGGTCAAAAAGGGTCCCTTCGTGGACGCTCACTTGGTCAAGAAACTGCGCCACCTCAATGAGACCAACGAGAGGGCGGTGATCCGGACCTGGTCCCGGAGGTCGACCATAACGCCGGAGATGGTGGGACACACGATTGCCGTTCACAACGGCAAGAAGTTCATTCCCATCTACATCACCGAGAACGTCGTGGGCCATAAGCTGGGAGAATTCGCTCCCACGAGAAATTTCAGGGGACACATTCGCAAATCCGAGCGCATGGCCAGGATGCGGTAGCTTCATGAGGATGAATTCGAAGGTTCCGGAGCAGAACTAGTGGAAGCATCGGCTACGGCAAAATTCGTAAAAGGGTCGCCCCAGAAGGCGCGTCTGGTCATCGACCTGATTCGGGGCCGGAAGGTGGAGGCGGCGCTGGACATCCTCCGATTCTCGGGGAGGAGGGCGGCTCGCTCCATCTCCAAGGTGTTGCGTTCGGCCATCGCCAACGCCGAGCAGAAGGAGCCGATGGTCGACGTGGATGATCTGTTCGTGAAGGAGGCCTTCGTCGACCTGGGACCGACCAAGTGGCGTTTCAGAACGCGCCCCGTTCCCATGGGGCGGGCCTTCCGCGAGCGCCGGCGGCAGAGCCACATTACGATCCGGGTTTCGGACGGAGAGTCATAGGAGGCGAATTTTGGGTCAGAAAGTCCACCCGTACGGGTTCCGCCTGGGTTACATCAACACGTGGCGCTCCCGCTGGTATGCGGAAAAGAACTACGGGGATCTGCTGCACGAGGACCTTCAGATCAAGAAGAATCTGAAGCGGCAGTTCTACCATGCCGGGATCTCCTCCATCGAGATCGAGAGGATGGCGGCCAACAAGCTCACGGTCATCGTGAGAACGGCTCGGCCCGGGATCATCATCGGCCGCAAAGGCAGCGAAATCGACAGGTTGAAGAGTGATCTCCAGGCCGCCACCGGACGGGAGGTCTACATCAATATTCAGGAGGAACAGAAGCCTGAGACGGATGCCCAGTTGGTGGCCGAGTCCATCTGCCAGCAGCTCTTGCGCCGCGTGGCCTTCCGCAGGGCCATGCGCCGCGCCGTCGAGACCGCGGTGCGATTTGGAGCCCAGGGGATCAAGGTCCGTTGCGGCGGCCGGCTCAACGGCGCCGAGATCGCCAGAGCCGAGTGGTATCTCCACGGCCGGCTGCCTCTCCATACCCTGCGGGCCCGGATCGACCATGGCTTCGCCGAAGCCTTCACCACCTACGGCGTCATCGGCGTCAAGGTGTGGGTCTACAAGGGTGAGGTCTTCGGGGACGAGGAAACGTCCCGGTCCAATTGAACGGGAGTCATAGCAGTCATGTTGA
Source organism: Acidobacteriota bacterium (assembly GCA_028874215.1). Lineage (NCBI taxonomy): Bacteria > Pseudomonadati > Acidobacteriota > Acidobacteriota bacterium. The sequence goes on along the minus strand of JAPPLF010000006.1, from coordinate 64,836 downwards.
TGCCGAAGAAGATCAAGTACCGGAAGCAGCAGAAGGGGAGAATGACGGGCAAGGCCATCCGCGGCAGCACCATGTCGTTCGGCGAATACGGCCTCAAGGCCGTGCAGCCCGGTTGGATCACGGATCGGCAGATCGAGGCGGCCAGAATCGCGATGACCCGTTATGTCCGGCGGGGAGGGAAGATCTGGATCCGGGTCTTTCCCGCTAAGCCGATCACCAAGAAACCGGCGGAGACCAGAATGGGCAAAGGGAAAGGGGCTCCCACGGGATGGGTGGCGGTGGTGCGGCCCGGAACCATCCTCTATGAAATGGAGGGGCTGCCCCACGACATGGCGAAGGAAGCCATGCGGCTGGCAGCCAACAAACTGCCGTTGCGGACTCGCTTCGTGACCCGTCTGGATTCGGCATGAACCCATCCAAGCTGAGAGAAATGTCATTGGAGGACCTGGAGTCGGAGGGGCAGGCGCTCTCCGAGCAGATCTTCCGGCTGCGGTTCCAAAAGGCCACGGGACAACTGGAGAACCGCACCAGGATCCGTCAGATCCGGCGGGATCTGGCCCGGGTCAAGACGATTGTGGCGGAGAGACGGCAACAGCGGCAGTGAGTCGAGACGGGGCGGAGTTGCCCGGAACCATCCGCTCCAGGGTCTATCGAGGGAATGAGTCATGGCGACTGAGTCGGTGGAAACGCGAAGGCGAAAGAGGAATCGGAAGACCGGACGGGTGGTCTCCGCCTCCATGACCAAGGGAATCGTCGTGGCCGTCGACCGTCTGGTGGCCCATCCCCTCTACAAGAAGACCATTCGGCGCACCAGCAAGCTCATGGCCCACGACGAAGAGAACGCGTGCCGGCCGGGCGACAAGGTTCTGATCGAGGAAACCCGGCCTTTGAGCAAGCGGAAGCGCTGGACCCTGGTGCGGGTCGTGGAGAAAGCCAAGGGGTAGGTGGATCATGATCCAGATGCAGACCGTTCTGAACGTTGCCGACAATTCGGGAGCCCGAAGGATTTCCTGCATCTCGCCCTTGGGCGGAGACGTGGGACGGGGCGCCAGCCTGGGAGAGGTCATCACGGCCTCGGTGAAGGAGGCCAGCCCCAACGGCGCGGTGAAGAAGGGACAGGTGGTGAAGGCTGTGGTCGTCCGGATGCGCAAGGAGAACCGGCGGCCGGACGGCTCTTACATCCGCTTCGACGAGAACGCGGCCGTCGTCATCAACAACGCGCGGGAACCGGTGGGAACCCGCGTCTTCGGTCCCGTGGCGAGAGAATTGAGGGAAAAGCGATTCATGAGGATCGTTTCGTTGGCTCCCGAGGTTTTGTGACCGGAAGAGGGTTTTTCGGATGCTCCACGTGAAGGCGAATGACCAGGTGCTGGTGCTGGCCGGGAAAGACCGCGGCAAGACGGGGCGCGTCCTCCAGGTATTGTCCGATGGGAAACGAGCCGTGATCGAGAGGATCAACATGATCCATCGGCACACCAGGCAGAATCCGCAACAGAACGTGCAAGGCGGAATCCTGGAAAAGGAAGCCCCCGTGGCTCTCTCGAATCTGCAGGTGATCTGCGGGGAGTGCAACCGGGCGAGCCGGGTGGGATATACGCGGCTCTCGGACGGAAAGAAGGTCCGAACCTGCAAGAAGTGCGGAGGCACCATCGACAAGTAGCGTCCCGGCGGGGCGGCAGCAAGGGTAGAAACAGTGGCTCGGCTCAAACAGAAGATCAAGGAAGAGGTGGTCCCGAAGCTGGTGGAGGAGTTCGGCTATGACAACGTCATGGCGATCCCCAGGCTGGTGAAGGTCGTGGTCAATCTGGGCATGGGACAGGCGATCCAGAATATTCGCCTGCTGGACTCGGCGTCGGCCGAGCTGACCGCCATCACCGGGCAGAAGGCGGTGGTGACCCGCGCCAGGAAATCCATCGCCGGGTTCAAGCTGCGCCAGGGGATGCCCATCGGAGTGATGGTCACGTTGCGCGGCAACCGGATGCTCGAGTTCCTGGACCGGCTCATCAACATCGGTCTGCCCCGGGTCCGGGATTTTCGAGGCGTTCCACCCAACGCTTTCGACGGACAGGGCAACTATACGCTCGGAATCCGGGAGCACTTGATCTTTCCGGAGATCGACTTGGGCCGTGCCGAGACGACGCACGGAATGAACGTCACCATAGTGACGACCGCCAAGTCGGATGAAGAGGCGCGCGTCCTGCTGGCGGGACTCGGCGTGCCCTTCGGCCGGGAGGAGGACCGCCAACTGATTTTTTGAACCGCCAGGGGACTTTCGCAGGCGAAAGTCTCGACTCTGGTTCGTTGCCGGCACGCCGGCAGGGGAGGTGTAGGAGGATGGCCCGAAATGGTTTGATTGCGAAACAAAGAAGACCAGCCAAGTTCTCCACGCGGCGCTACAACCGATGCCGGCGTTGCGGGCGTGCTCGCGGTTATCTGCGCAAGTTCCAGCTCTGCAGGATCTGTTTCCGCCAGTTGGCTTTGTTGGGAGAGATTCCGGGAGTGATCAAGTCCAGTTGGTGACGCCGCTGCAGCGGCGTCCGACGACGATTGCGGACGAAGGCGAAAGTAGATTCTCATGTCAGTCACGTATCCCATAGCCGATCTTCTCACCCGGATCAGAAACGCCCTCGTGGCCCGGCACGATGCGGTCCGGATCCCCCACTCCAGGCTCAAGGCGGAAGTGGTGAAAATCCTCCATCAGGAAGGCTACATCTCCGGCTACACGACCGACGGAGAACCGCCGTTCCAGAAGCTGACGGTCCGCCTCAAATACGGTCCCGACAAAATGCCCGTGATCCAGGTCCTTCGCTGTGTCAGCACTCCGGGGCGCCGCAGATACGTGGGCAGGAACGAGATTCCCCTGGTTTTGGAGGGACTGGGCATCAACATCCTTTCCACCTCTCAGGGAATCCTGACCGGCAAGAAGGCCCGGGAGTCGGGTATCGGTGGAGAGTTGCTCTGCGAGGTGTATTGAGCCGGCCAGCCCGGCCGGTTTACGGCCGTGTCCAAGATTGTGAGTAAGACGTCATGTCGCGCGTAGGCAAAATGCCCATCCCCATACCCAGCGGGGTGAAGGTTTCGGTTCTGGGTGGTCAGGTTCGAGTCCAGGGCCCGCTGGGGTCCATGTCGACCGCGGTTCCGCGAGGGATCACCGCCGCGGTGGAGAACGGCGAGCTCCGAGTCCGGAGGGGCGGCGAGGACAAGACCTCCCGGTCGCTGCACGGATTGGCCCGGTCGCTGCTGGCGAATTCGGTGACGGGCGTCACCAAGGGCTTCCGCAAGGAGCTGGATATAGTCGGAATCGGTTTCCGTGCCGAACTGCGAGGCCGATCTCTGATCCTGTCGCTGGGGTTTTCCCATACCATCGATTTCCCCGTCCCGGACGGCATCACCATCCGGGTGGAGCGGACCAACCGCCAGATCCAGAACTACGTCGCGACGATTCAGGTCGAAGGGGTGGACAAGTACCGTGTCGGACAGGTTGCCGCCGACATCCGCGCCCTGAAGCGGCCGGATGCCTACAAGGGGAAGGGGATCCGGTACAGAAACGAGCAGATTCACCTGAAGGTGGGCAAGAAGGGAGCCTGAGGGGAATGGCGAAGCAGGCGAGTCGGACTTATCGAAGATCCCGGATCCACCGCCGGATCCGGAAGGCGCTGTCGGGAACGCCCGAGCGGCCCCGCCTTTGTGTCTTTCGCAGCCTGAAACACATGTATGCCCAGATTATCGACGACCAGCACGGCCGGAGTCTGGTGAGTGCTTCGACCTTGAAGGTGAACGGCGAGAAAATGCCCAACGGAGGCAATATCGACGCCGCTCGCCGCGTCGGGACCAGCATCGCCCGACAGGCTCTCGCCTCCGGGATCAACGAGGTGGTCTTCGACCGCGGCGGGTACAGGTATTTCGGCCGGGTCAAGGCTCTGGCGGACGCCGCCCGGGAGGTGGGGCTCAAGTTCTAGACACGGAGTGCTCATGGCGCATAAGGACTACAACGACGAACTGAAGGATCAGGTCATCTCAATCAACCGGGTCACCAAGGTGGTGAAGGGAGGAAAAAACCTCAGCTTCGGCGCACTGGTGGTCGTGGGAGACCAGAACGGGAAGGTCGGTTGGGGCATGGGCAAAGCGCGCGAGGTCCCGTCGGCCATCAGAAAAGGAATGGAGAAGGCGAAGAAATCCATGATCGGCGTTCCGCTGAAGGGGTCGACGATCCACCATGGCGTCAAGGGACGTTTCGGCGCGGGACTGGTCATTCTCAAACCGGCTCCGGAAGGGACCGGCATCATTGCCGGCGGCCCGGTTCGGGCAGTGATGGAATCGGTCGGGATTCGAGACGTGGTGACGAAGAGCGTGGGAACCACCAATCCCCACAACGTGGTCAAGGCCACTTTCGATGGGTTGTCCCAGTTGCGCAGTCCGGAGGCGGTGGCCCTGAGCCGCGGCATTTCCGTGGAGGACCTCTAGGTGGCTGAAGAGAGGGAGCCGCAGGGACGCCGGACGGGGACCATCCGAATCCGCTACGTTCGCAGCGCCATCGGGCGCTCGAAACACCAGAAGCTGGTGGTTCGGGGATTGGGCCTGAGGAAGTTGCATCAGGTGGTGGAGAGGCCCGACACCCGGGAGATCCGGGGAATGGTGGCCAAGATTCCCCACCTGGTGCAGATCGTCGAGGGGAACGAGCGATGAGTCATGCACTCCACACTTTGAAGCCGGCTCCGGGGACGCGTCACGTTCGCAAGCGGGTCGGCCGCGGACCGGGCTCCGGAACCGGAAAGACCGCCGGCCGCGGTTTCAAGGGTCAGAAGTCCCGCTCCGGATACTCGGCCCGGGCCGGTTTTGAAGGCGGCCAGATGCCCCTCTATCGAAGGATTCCCAAGCGCGGTTTCAAGAACCCCTTCCGCAAGCGGTTCGCGGTGATCAACGTTCGGGACCTGAATCGTTTCGAGGACGGAACCGCCGTCGGTCCCGAGCAGCTCATGGAGCGGGGTATGATCAAAAAGTTGGGTGACGGCCTGCGCATCCTGGGCGAAGGGGAACTGGAACGCAAGTTGACGGTTCGCGCGCACCACCTCAGCCAGTCGGCCCGGGAGAAGATCGAGCAGGCCGGAGGCAATGTCGAGGTTTTGAGCTGATGGCCGATTTCAGTCCGGTTCTGGGCAGTTTCCGGAACATCTTTCATATTCCCGATCTGCGGAGGCGGGTCCTCTTCATGCTGGGGCTCCTGGCCGCGTACCGGGTGGGGAGCTGGATCCCGACTCCGGGAGTGGACAGCGGCGCCCTGGAACTGGTCTTCAACCAGCAGGCCGGGACCGTCCTGGGCTTCCTGGACATGTTCTCGGGGGGCAACCTGAGCCGGTTCTCCATCTTTGCCCTGGGCATCACTCCCTACATCACCGCGTCCATCATCCTGCAGTTGCTGACGGTGGTCTGGCCCTTCCTGGAGCGGCTCTCCAAGGAAGGTCAATTGGGCCGGAAGAAGATCAATCAATACACCCGGTACCTGACCGTGGGCCTCTGCCTGTTCCAGAGCCTGGCTTCCGCCTCGGTGCTGGAGCGGATGGAGGCGGTCCCGCCGGTGGTGCCGCATCCGGGCTGGGGCTTCCGGCTCATGACCATGCTGACCCTCACCACCGGAACGACGCTGGTGATGTGGCTCGGCGAGCAGATTTCCGAACGCGGCATCGGCAACGGGATCTCCCTGATCATCTTCGCCGGCATCGTGGTCGGCCTGCCGTCCGCCGCCTACTCCCTGTGGCAGGACTGGATGCTGGGAACCCGGTCCGTCTTCACCATCATCCTGCTCCTGGTGATGATGATCCTGGTGGTGATCGGGATCGTCATCGTGGAACGGGGGCAGCGGAGGATCCCCATCCAGTACGCCAAGCGGGTGGTGGGCCGGAGAATGTACGGCGGGCAAGCCACGCACCTGCCTCTCAAGGTGAACTCGGGCGGAGTCATCCCGGTGATCTTCGCCGCCTCCATTCTCGCCTTCCCGTCCACCATGGGCCTGGTCTTCGAGGCCGAGTGGGTCCAGAGCCTTGCCACGCAGCTTCAACAGGGCTACCCCCTCTACAACCTCATCTACATCGCCGGGATCATGTTCTTCTGCTTCTTCTACGTGAGCATCATCTTCAACCCGGACGAGGTGGCCGACAACATCCGCAAATACGGCGGCTATATTCCGGGGATTCGGCCCGGCCGGCGAACCGCACAGTACATCGACCGGACCTTGAGCCGCCTCACGGCGGCCGGCGCCGTCTACCTGGTTCTGGTCTGCCTGCTCCCTGAATTCCTGATGACCGGATTCAAGGTCCAGCCGATTCCCTGGGTGGGTCCGGTTATGGACAACTTCCTGATCGACAACAATCTGGATTTCTTCACCAACGGGTTGGGGGTGACCTTCTATTTCGGAGGAACGTCTCTCCTCATCGTGGTGGGAGTGGGGATGGACACGGTCAAACAGATCGAGTCGCAACTGATCATGAGGCACTACGAGGGCTTCCTCAAAAAGGGCCGGATTCGGGGACGAAGAGGGTAACGGACCGGAGATGCGATTCTGATGTCCGAGAATCCGGTGACCATTCTGCTCGGCCCCCCCGGAGCCGGGAAAGGGACCCAGGCCAAGCGCCTCGCGGGCCGCTTCGGCTACCTGCACGTCTCCACCGGGGACATCCTGAGAGAGGAAGTAAGGGCCGGCACCGATCTGGGCGGCCGGGTGGAAGCCATCATGAACTCGGGAGAGTTGGTTCCGGATGAGTTGGTGGCCGAGATCGTGGGAAAGACGCTGGCGCGGAACACGGGCAACGGAATCCTGTTGGACGGATTTCCCCGAACCCTCGCTCAGGCCACCTACCTGAGTCGAATCAGCAACGGTCTTCCGCCCGTGGTGATCAATTTGAAACTGGAGGACGCGGAGGTTGTCAGGCGCCTCAACGGGCGCCGCCACTGTGTCGGCTGTGGTAATATCTACAACCTGTATTACTCCCAGCCCCGGAAGGAGGGCGTCTGTGATTCGTGCGGCGGGGAATTGGTGCTCCGTCGCGACGACCGCGAATCGGTGATTCGGGAGAGACTGCGAGTCTACCGGGATCAGACTCAGCCGCTGGTCGATTACTACAAGACAAAAGGCCGTTACGGAGAGGTGGAGGCTTCCGGAGGAATCCGCGAGGTCTTCGACTCCGTCGTCGAGACCATGTCGCGGAAGTGACGTTCGGTCTTGCGGATTCGTTTCGCATCAGGAACCCGATTGGGATGATCGTCTGCAAAGGCGCTAAGGAACTGGACAGGATGCGCGAGGCCAACCGCCTGGTGTCCAAGACATTGGACCTTCTGGGGACCATGGTCCGGCCCGGCATGACCACGCGGCAACTGGATGCCGCCGCCGAGGACTTGATCCTCGGGAGCGGGGCCAGGCCCGCCTTCAAGGGCTACCGGGGATTCCCCGCCAGCGTCTGCGCCTCCGTCAACAATCAGATCGTCCACGGGATTCCCAACGACCAGCCTCTCGAAGAGGGAGATATCCTGTCCCTGGACGTCGGCGTCTACTACAAGGGATTCTACGGCGACTCCGCCTGGACCTTCTGCGTGGGCGAGGTTTCGCCCGAACTGAGGAAGCTGTTGGACGTGACCCGCGAGTCCCTCTACCTGGGGATCGAGCAGGTGGTGGTGGGAAACCGCATCTCCGACATCTCTCATGGCATTCAGAAGTACGTAGAAGCCTACGGTTTTTCGGTGGTGCGGGAATTCGTAGGACATGGGATCGGCAGATTCCTGCATGAGGAACCGCAGGTTCCCAACTACGGCGATCCGGGAAAGGGCCCCCGATTGAAGCCGGGTATGGTTCTGGCGATCGAGCCCATGGTCAACAGCCGGGGCCCCGGCGTCAGAGTGTTGGAAGACCGGTGGACGGCGGTGACGGCGGACGGGGGTTACAGCGCCCATTTCGAGCATTCGGTCGCCGTCACTGAAAACGGCCCCTGGATCCTCAGCAACTCCAGCGGCAGGACCCGCCTCGGCGCATCCAGTCCCGATTCGGCGATGGCAGGGGGCGAAGAATGAAGGTTCGAGCTTCGGTCAAGAGAATCTGCAGGCAATGCAAGATCGTCCGGCGCAAGGGTGTGGTCCGAGTCATCTGCAGCAACCCGAAACACAAGCAGCGTCAGGGGTAATCGTCCAGCGACCACGGAGCGGGGATCGGCACAATGCGGCTAATTGGAGTGAACATACCGGACAGGAAACGGATTCTGATTTCGCTGACCTACATCTACGGAATCGGACAGTCCCGGTCCCGGAAGATCCTGGACGCGGCGAGAGTGGATGCGGACAAGAACACCGGGGACCTCACCGAGGAGGAGGCCACCCGGCTCCGCCGCGTCATCGAAGACGCGGGGCGGATCGAAGGGGACCTGCGCAAGGAACTCCAGATCAACATCAAGCGTCTCATGGACATCGGCTGCTACCGGGGGCTTCGGCATCGCCGGGGACTCCCCACCCGGGGCCAGCGAACCCACACCAATGCCAGGACCCGAAAGGGCCCGCGCAAGATCCGCATCATGCGGAGAAAGAGGGGGCGCTAGAGGCTTTCGAAAACCGCGGGCGCCGGGGTCCGGCGATGACCTGCTCCGCAGGTTTGCCGACGGCGCATGTCCGCACGGAATACGCGGGGAATTCGCGCACGGAGCCGGTGAACGGCGGACTCGAACCAGGGGACCGATCAGAGGAACAGGCAGATGGCCAAGGGTAAAAAGACAAAACGACGGAAGTCGGTCAAGAGGAAGGATCGCCGAACCGTTCTTCACGGCATCGTCCACGTGAAGGCGACGTTCAACAATACGATCATCACCATCACCGATCAGGACGGGAACGTTCTATCGACCGCCACCGCCGGTATGCAGGGCTTCAAGGGGAGCCGCAAGAGCACTCCCTTCGCCGCCTCTCAGGCCGGGCACACGGCAGCCAATCGGGCCCGCGACCTGTACGGAATTCGCACCTGCGAGGTCTGGGTCAAGGGACCCGGCGGAGGCCGCGAGGCGGCCGTGCGGGCCATTCAGTCGTCCGGAATCGATATCAAATCAATCCGGGACGTGACGCCGATCCCCCACAACGGTTGCCGTCCACCCAAGCGGCGCCGGGTTTAGGGGTCTTTGGCAACGGACCGGGAGTACTGCATGTCATCGGCAGGTGAGTTCGGGAAGGAGAAAGAGCTTGGCACGCTATAAGGGCCCTGTCTGCCGTCTCTGCAGACGCGAGGGGATGAAACTGTTCCTGAAGGGAAATCGCTGCTTTTCGGACAAGTGCGCCATCGAGAAGCGGAACATCGTTCCGGGAGAGCATGGGCGCGACATGCGGGGCCGGCCCAGGATCATGGGTTACGGCCAGCAACTCCGTGAAAAACAGAAGGTCAAGCGAGTCTACGGCGTCCTGGAGCGCCAGTTCCGCAGCTATTTCGCCAAGGCCGCCAAAAAGAGGGGCGTCACCGGCGAACTCCTGTTGCAGTTTCTGGAACGGAGACTCGACAGCGTCGTCTATCGGCTCGGTTTTGCCTCCTCCAGGAATCAGGCCCGGCAGTTGGTCCGGCACGGCCATATCCGGGTCAACGGACGGCGGGTCGACATCCCGTCCTTTCTGGTCAAGGCGGGGGATGAAGTCTCGCTGCAACAGAAGATCTGGAACAATTTGCTGGTTCGCGCCGCATTGGACGCCGCCGCCGGACGCGGGGTTCCCGCGTGGCTGAGTCTGGAAAAAAATCAATTCAAGGGCCAGGTGTTGGAGCTGCCGACCCGGGAACATATCTCGCTGGCTATCGAGGAGTCCCTGGTGGTGGAACTCTATTCCAAGTAGCCGCCGGCCGGCGCCGGCCCGCTCGGACAGATTCCCCATGATTTCGTCTGGGCTCTGCCGGCAGCCGCAGGTTTGAGTCATGCCCCCCGCGAGGGCGGTGGGCGCGGACCGGAGCCTCGTCGAGGCGGCAGTTTAAAGAATCGTCGGAGAATTAGATCCATGAGAGAGTTTCAAAAACCGAACAAGCTCTTTTATGACCCGGATACCTTGACCGCGACCCTGGGCCAATTCCATGCCCAGCCGTTCGAGCGTGGCTTCGCCACCACGGTTGGGCATTCCCTGCGGAGGGTCCTGCTCTCCGCTATCGAGGGAGCGGCCCTGACGGCGGTCAAGATAGACGGAGTCCTGCACGAGTTCTCGTCGATCCCGGGTGTCCGGGAAGACGTGACCGACATCATCATGAACCTGAGGCAGATCCCCTTGATTCTGCACTCCGGTGAGCCCAAGACCCTCTACCTCGAGGCCGCGGGAGAAGGGGAGATCAAGTCCGGAGACTTCAAGCCGGACCCGGACGTGGAGATACTGGACCCGGACGTCCACATCGCCACCCTGAACCAGGAAGCCAGCATCAGCATGGAGGTGCGGGTCAAGAACGGCCGGGGCTATGTCCCGGCGAACGAGAACCACGATGAGGACTTGAGTCTGGGATACATCGCCATGGATTCGGTCCATTCGCCGGTTCGGCGGGCCAACTTTCATGTGGAGGCGGCGCGCTTGGGGCAGTCGACCGAATACGAGCGACTCAATCTGGAAGTGGTGACCAATGGGAGTGTCGCTCCGCAGGATGCCGTGGCACAGGCCGCGCAGATCCTCAAGGAGCACCTGTTCATGTTCATCAATTTCGAAGAGGACTCGGAAGAGGACGTGGTCGAGGAAGACGAGGACCAGGCCGTCAACGAGAACCTGATCAAACCGGTCGAAGAGCTGGAGTTGTCGGTTCGGGCCTACAATTGCCTCAAGAACGCGAGTGTGGAGACCATCGGCGAGTTGGTCGTCAAGACCGAAGCCGAGATGCTCAAGACCAAGAACTTCGGGCGGAAGTCCCTGAGCGAGATCAAGGAACTGCTGGCTGAGATGGGCCTGTCGTTCGGCATGAAGATCGACAGCAAGGGGCGGCTGGTCCGCGAAACCACGGAGGTCTGACGGTCATGAGACACCGTCGAAAGGGAAAAAAGCTGGGGCGGACCGCGAGTCACCGGAAAGCGATGATGCGCAATATGGTGACCGAGTTCCTGGACAACGAGCGGATCGTCACCACCATTTCCAAGGCCAAGGCGTTGCGTCCGGTGGCCGAGAAGATGATCACGTTGGGCAAGCGGGAGAACCTGCATGCCCGGCGGCGAGCTCTGAGCTTCATCCGGCGCAAGGAGGTGGTGTACAAACTCTTCGACGAAATCGGCCCCCGTTTCTCCGAGCGCAACGGCGGCTACACTCGCATTCTCCGCCTCGGGTTCCGCCAGGGAGATCAGGCGGAGATGGCTCTTCTGGAGCTGGTGGGGAGTGAGTTTGAACCGGTGGTGCCCGACAAGAAATCGAAGTAAGCGGCCAACTCGAAGAGACACGTCTCGTATTGACCCGCCCGATTGGAAATCGTCCGCCGGACCCTTCCCAATTCTCCCGATTCGCGGCTGGCTGGCGTGTTTCCTGTTTCTCTCCCTCTTCTCTTCTCTCGCCGGATCGCAGAAGTCCCGCCTGACCCTCCAGCATCTCTACGATCCCCGCACCAAGCTGGACTTCACCGGCTCGCCTCCCGGAGATCTGCGTTGGACGCGGGACGGACGGCACTATCTCCACCAGGGCAGGAAATCGCGCACTCTGTTCAAGACGGATGCCGTCACGGGAAGCGCGACGACCGTGCTGGATGAGACGCGAATTCGAAAATCGCTCTCGGAACCCGGTCTCGACACCCCGAACCCCGAATCAGCCGCGCTCGGCTGGTTCCGATTGAGTCCCGGCGAAAAGACCCTCCTGTTCAAGCACGCCGGGGACCTCTTCCTTTACGACCTGGAATCCGGAACCGCGACGCGGCTGACCCGTTCCTCCGATCGGGAGGAACTGGCCGAGTTCAGCCCCGACGGACGCCTGGTGAGCTTCGTTCGCGGCCAGGACCTCTACATCGTCCAAGTCGAAAACGGCCGCGAGTCCCGCCTCACTCAGGGCGGCGGCGGTGAAATCTCAAACGGCAAGCTGAATTGGCTCTACCAGGAGGAGCTCTACGGCCGGGGCAACTACAAGGGTTACTGGTGGAGTCCCGATTCCTCCCACCTGGCCTTTCTGCAGTTGGACGACTCCCCGGTGCCGGCCTTCACGCTGCTCGACTACGAGCCGCTCTACCCGTCCACACGGACGACCCGTTACCCCAAGGCGGGAGACCCCAACCCCCGGGCGCGCATCGGCGTCGTCGCGGTCTCCGGAAAAGCGGTCCGCTGGATCGAAAACGAGCCCGAAGACGACCGCCTGCTCGTCCGGGCCGGTTGGAGCCGGGATGGAGGCGCCGTGGTTTTTCAGGAGCAGAACCGGATTCAGACCCGGTTGGACCTGAAGCTGCACCGGCTCTCATCGGCGGTGACGACGACGCTGTTGCGGGAGGAGGGCGCGGCCTGGGTCGACGTTCTGGCCGAGCCGCGCTGGCTGCCGGACGGTTCCTTCCTCTGGATGAGCGATCGCACCGGATGGCGGCACCTGTACCGTTACCGGGCCGACGGCACCCTCATCGGACCGGTCACCAGCGGACAATGGAACGTCCATGAACTGCTCCACCATTCCCCCGGAAACGGGCGGATCCATTTCACGGCGGACCGGGACGGCTCCGGCGAGAGACACCTTTACCGCTCGACTCTGAGCGGTGGACCGATTGCGAGAGTCTCCCGCGAACCGGGCACCCATCGTCCCCGGTTCAACGACCAGGGCTCACTCTATCTCGACACCTGGAGCGACATCGACACCCCTCCCCGGTTGAGCGTTCACGACGCGAACGGAACGCTCTTGAGGGAAATCCACCCCAGCCGCCGCGAGAACCTGGATCAGTTTCGACTCTCTTCTCCCCGGTTTCTGCAGGTGCCCACCCGGGACGGGTTCGTCATGGAGGCCATGATGATCCTGCCCCAGGAATTCGATCCCGCCCGAAAGTATCCGGTTCTGGCCTATGTCTACGGTGGACCGGGACTGCCCAGGGTCAGAAGGAGATGGGGAGGAACCAACCACCTCTGGCACCAGCTCATGGCCCAGGAGGGCTATCTGATCTGGGTCTGCGACAACCGAAGCGCCAGCGGGAAGGGCGCCCGTTCGGCGTGGCCGGTGCATCGGAACTTCGGCACCCGGGAGCTGCGCGACCTGGAAGACGGGCTGGAATGGCTCCGGGAGCGCCCCTACGTGGATTCGGACCGAATCGGAATTTGGGGTTGGAGCTTCGGCGGCTACCTGGCCAGCTATGCGTTGACCCACAGCGACAGCTTCCGGATCGGCATCGCGGGGGCTCCGGTGACCGACTGGAGGCTCTACGACACCATCTACACCGAGCGGTACATGGGGCTTCCCAAGGACAATCCGGAGGGCTACCGGAAGAGCTCGGTGCTGGAGGCGGCCGGCAACCTGAAGGGCAAGCTGCTTCTGATCCACGGCGGCCTGGACGACAACGTCCATCTCCAGAACACCCTCCGGCTGGCCCATCGCCTCCAGGAAGAGGGAAAGGACTTCCAGATGATGATCTACCCCCGAGCCCGGCATGGAGTGAGGGGCCCGGAGCAGGTCCACCACCTCCGGAGGCTGATGACGCGATTCATCCTGGACAACCTCTGAGCCAAGGAGGGGACCGTCCCCCCACATTGACCGGTTCTCTTGCCCGCCGGGAAAGGCCCTGCAAGAATGTCGCGATGACCCTTTCAGAGTGGCAGGCCAGGATCGAATCCCATTACCGCGAGCGCACGCCCAAGTCACGCGAGTTGTTCCGGGAAGCCCGGCGTTTCCTTCCCGGCGGCGATACGCGGCTGGGAACGTGTTTTCCCCCGCATCCTTCCTATTTTGTTCGGGGCGAGGGAAGCACCCTTCATGACGTGGACGGCAATCGAATCCTGGATTTCACCAACAACGCCACGACGCTCATCCACGGACATTCCCACCCGGAGATCTCCGCGACCATTCGGAGGCAGGCCGGGCGGGGCACCGGGTGGATGGCCCCCAACCCCCACCAGGTGAAGCTGGCCCGGCTGCTCTGCCGCAGGCTGCCCTCGGTCGACCGCATCCGCTTCTGCAATTCGGGCACGGAAGCCAACATGCACGCCATCAAGGTGGCGCGGGCCTTTACCGGGCGCGACGTCATCCTGAAGATGGCGGGCGCCTACCACGGCACGTACGAGGGAACCGAGTTCACCCGAGCGGATGACGGGAGTCCCCTGGCGCTGGTCACCGGCATTCCGGGCAACGAGAGCGACAACGTGCTGGTGGCCCCCTTCGGCGACGAGGCGGCGGCCCGAAACCTGATGGAGACCCACCGCGACCGCCTGGCGGCCGTCGTCGTGAATCCGGTCATGACGCAAGGAGGCCTGGGGCTGCCCCCGGAGGGTTATCTCCAGTTCCTGCGGGAAACGACGCGGCGCCTGGGCATCCTGCTGGTTTTCGACGAGGTCATCACCTTCCGGGTCGCCTCCGGAGGGGGTCAGGAACATTACGGCGTGGTCCCCGATCTCACGGCCCTGGGCAAGATCATCGGCGGCGGGCTCCCGGTCGGCGCCTTCGGGGGGAGAGAAGACATCATGGCCCTCTTCGCCGATGGCCCGACACCCTCCGTGTCCCACGCCGGCACCCTCAACGGCAATCCCATGACCTCCGCCGCGGGCTTGAAGGCCATGGAGATGCTGACGCCCGAGGCCTTCGAACACCTGAGCCGCCTCGGCGGGTCGCTCCGTGACGGGCTGCAGCGGATCGTCCGGGACCTCCGGCTCCCCTTGGAGGTGAACCGGGTCGCTTCCCTGGTCAGCCTGGACCTGGACGCTCAGGTTCGATCCGACGCGGCGGCCCTGGAGCGGGGCTCGCGGATCATGTCGCTGGTCCACCTGGCCCTGCTGAACCGCGGCATCAAGCTCTACGCCCTCTTTGCCCTCACCACGGTCATGGGAGAGGCGGAAATCCGCATCCTGACCGGCAATATGCGGGAAGTCCTGGAGGAAGCGCGTCCCCTGTTTTCCTGCTGAGCGGAGGAGCTCCATGTCGATTCAGACCGTTCTCGGCCCCATTGAACCTGCGGACCTGGGCGTCACCCTCATGCACGAGCACACCCTGGTGGACGCCTGGGAATGGGGAGGGCGACTGGGATACGACAGCACCGTGGATGACGAAGAGTTGCTGGTGGAGGAACTGGCCTTCTATCGCGACGCCGGCGGTTCCGCCCTGGTGGACGTGACCCCCATCGGACTCCGGCGCGACCCGTGCGGGATGCGAAGACTGGCCCAGGCCACCGGACTCCACATCATCATGGGGTGCGGCTGGTACCGGGAACGAGTCTATCCGGCCTACATCCATGAACTCAGCACCAATGCCCTCGCCGGGATGCTGGTGAAGGAGCTGGAAGAGGGGGTGGAGGGCGGCATCCGGCCCGGCATCATCGGCGAGATCGGCACCGAGCGCTTCCACGTCACGCCGGCGGAGGAAAAGGTGTTCCGCGCGGCCGCCAGGGCCCAGCGGGCGACCGGCGCCACCGTGACCACCCACACCACCCATTTCGGCGACCTGGCTCACGAGCAGATGGACATCCTGAAGGAGGAGGGGGTTCCGCCGGAGCGGATCGTGATCGGACACCTGGGAGAACGGCGCGGCGTCAAGGGCGAGCTGGCCATCGCCGAGCGGGGCGTCTACGTGGAGATCGACCACGTGGGCCGTCCCGCCAGCGCCGGGACTCAGCCGGAATGGAGAAGAGCCCGAAATGTTGCCGAGCTGGTTCAGGCAGGCTACCTGGATCGGGTCCTGATCTCCATGGACATCTGCGCCAATTCCCTGCTGCGCTGGAACGGAGGACACGGTTTCGACTACCTCCTGACCACCTTCGTCCCCCTGCTCCGGGAGGAAGGCCTCACCGACGAACAGATCCGCGTCATCCTGGTGGACAACCCGATCCGGGTCCTGGATTTCTGAGGAAGGGCGATTTCCAGTCGCCCGGTTCCCCTCGTTCGCCGACGCCCGAAGAATCGGCGGTTGGGAAACCGCCGCTCCGGTGTTCGGAAGGGCGATTTCCTAATCGCCCGGTCCCCCTCGTTCGCCGATGCCCGAAGAATCGGCGGCTGGGAAACCGCCGCTCCCCTGTTCGGAAGGGCGATTTCCTAATCGCCCGGCCCCCTTCGTTCGCCGATGCCCAAAGAATCGGCGGTTGGGAAACCGCCGCTCCCCTGTTCGGAAGGGCGATTTCCTAATCGCCCGGTTCCCCTCGTTCGCCGATGCCCAAAGAATCGGCGGCTGGGAAACCGCCGCTCCCCTGTTCGGAAGGGCGATTTCCTAATCGCCCGGTTCCCCTCGTTCGCCGATGCCCAAAGAATCGGCGGCAAGGAAACCGCCGCTCCAAGGTCGGCGACGACCGGGCAATGGTCCGAGGCGGTCATGCCCTCTTTCTTCTTCCGGTAGTCGCGGTCGATCTCAACCCGTCGCAGCCGTTTGGCCAGCGCCGGGGTCGACAGGAGGAAATCGATTCGGAGCCCCCGGTTCCGGTGGAAGGCTCCGTACCGGTAATCCCACCAGGAGAATTTCCGTTCCTGCGGGAAGCGCTCCCGGTAAAGATCCACCAGTCCCCAGTCCAGCAATCGCCGGAACCGGGTTCTTTCCTCGTCGGTGTGGAAGATCTTCCCTCCGAGCTCCTCTTCGTTCCAGGTGTCCAGCGGAGTGGGACAGATGTTGAAGTCGCCGCACAGGACCAGGGACTCGGAAACCTGGTGCCGCTCCTCCAGGTAGGACAGGAGCGCATCGAACCAGAAGAGTTTTCTGGGGAAGTCGTCGTGCCCCACGTGCTTTCCGTTTGGACAGTAGACGGTGATGAAGGTCACGCCGGTCACGCGGGCACTCACCAGGCGGGTGCCCAGGTGCTCCTGCCCCGGCAGCCCCGACTGAAGAATGGTGGCTGGTTCCCGGCTCAGGATGGACACGCCGTTCCAGGCCTTGGACGCATGGACCGCCGCCCGGTAGCCCCGCGCCCGGAACTCGGCATGAGGGAAGAGGTCCTCGTGCATCTTCAACTCCTGCAGTCCCACGAGGTCGGGACGGCGGGAATCGAGCCAGTGAAAAACGTAGTCGAGTCGGGCCCGAAGCCCGTTGATGTTCCAGGTGGCGATCCTCATGCCTGCAGCCCGGCGGCCAGTGTATACCGCAACCGGTGGGAATGCCGAACCCGGAATCAGGAATGGAGGTCAGGATTTGCTGCCGGCGCTGCGGTCCGGAAGGTGGATCACGGTCCCGGCTCGTGACGCCTCCAACATGGCGGTGACGGCCGCCACGCCGGCGCGCCCGTCCCGACCCGATCCGATCCGGCTGGACCTGCCTTCGATGGCGTCGCCAAAGGCCCGGAGTTGGCGCTCGTACGCTCTGAGGCGCGCCGGGCTGAGGGGCACCTCGGCGGCAATGAACCGGGCCGCGGGCTGGGTGGAGACGGTGCGCCAGGTTCCGCCGGCCGCCAGTTTCAGGTCCCCGAAGGGATCCAGGTCCATCAGTCCCTCCGAGCCCATGATCCTGAGGCGAAAGGATTCTCCGGGAAATCCCGGGTCCGGCATCAGGTTGGTGGAGTAGAGGCTGAGCAGGGCGCCGTTGTGGAAACCGAGCAGCGCCAGCGTCGTGTTCTCCACCGGGGCCCGGGTCAGAAAACCGCGGGAAAGGGCGCTCACGGCGGCGACTTCCGTCCCCATGCACCAGCGGAGCAGGTCGATGCCGTGCGGCGCCGAGTTCAGCACGTGGCCCAGGCTGGCAGGATCGTCCCACCATTCCCATCCTCCGCCGTCCCGGAGAGAGGCCTCGGTCAACATGGTCGCCTGGACGGTCAGGATCCGGCCGATGGCCCCCTCCCGAATCAGCCTCCGGGCCTCCACGTTGTTCCTGCGAAACCGTTGATGGTAGCCCACGGCCAAGGTCACGGAACGCCGTCGCGCCGCAGCGATCATGCGGTCGCAGTCGGACACGGTGGTGGCCAGGGGTTTCTCCACCAGCACGTGCTTTCCCGCGGAGATGCAGGCCACGGCGTCATGGACGTGGACATGGTGGGGAGTCGTGACAATGACGGCGTCCACGTCGGCACGCCGAACCAGGCGTTGCACATCCGGCTCCAGATCGGCTCCGAACCGTTCGGCCAGACCTTGCGCACGGCCGCCGCTGGTCACCGCAACCAGCCTGAACCCGGGCACGGCGCTCACCGCCTCGGCATGAGTCCGTCCCATGAATCCCGAGCCGGTGATTCCAATTCCGAGATCACGCCTCATCGACGCCTGAGTCTACCAACCTGCGGCATTTTCGGGAGCAACGGAACCTACGGCTTTTGGTATACTTTCCGCCAACTGTCATGCGTGCATTTCTGTTTCTTCTTCTTGGTTTCACGGTTTCCACATCTACTCTGCCGGGTCAGGATGCGGCGGCGGAGTACTTCGAGAAGCGGGTCCGTCCGGTTCTGGCCAACAAGTGTCAAGCCTGCCACAACTCCGGCCTCAAGACCGGCGGACTGGATCTGTCCAGCGCCGAGGGATTCGCGAAGGGCGGCCAGAACGGCCCCGTGGTTTCCAGCGAGGCGCCGTCCGAAAGCCGGATCCTGGAAGTCATCCGGTACCAGGAGCGAATCAAGATGCCTCCCGGCGGGATGCTGCCCCAGGATGAGATCGCCGCCCTGGCGGACTGGGTCAGGACCGGAGCTCACTGGCCGGGAGCCCCCGTTGCGGACAGACCGCCGGTTGGAGCCGAAGGGGGCGGCCGATTCACGGCGGCCGAGCGGAACTTCTGGGCTTTTCAGAGGATCGAGGATCCAAAACCTCCCCAGGTGAACGATGTGGACTGGGTCCGGTCCCCGCTGGATCGTTTCGTGCTGGCCCGGCTGGAGGCGGCGAACCTGCGTCCGTCCGCTCCGGCTTCCCGGCTCGCACTGTTGAGGAGAGCCAGCTACGACCTCACCGGGCTGCCTCCCAATGAGAAACAAATCGCCGATTTTCTGAGTGACGAATCGCCCCGCGCTTTCGAGAAGATGGTGGACCGGATGCTGGCTTCTCCCCGGTACGGCGAACGCTGGGGGCGGCATTGGCTCGACGTGGCCCGGTACGCCGACTCCACCGGCAACGACGAGGATCACCGCTACCCCTACGCGTGGCGTTACCGCGACTACGTGGTTCAGGCGTTCAACGACGACCTGCCCTACGACGAATTCATCACGGAGCAGTTGGCCGGCGACCTGCTCCACGCCGGCGCGCCCGTCGAGAAGCGGCGCCGCGGGATCGTCGCCACCGGATTCCTGGCCTTGGGCCCCAAGGCGCTGGCGCAGCAGGACAAGCAGCGGATGCTCTACGACGTCTGGGACGAGCAGTTGGACGTGGTCTCCAAGGGTTTCCTGGGGCTCACCGTGACCTGCGCCCGCTGCCACGACCACAAATTCGATCCCATTCCCACCAAGGACTACTACTCCCTGCTCGGCATGTTCGCCAGCACCCGCAGCTTTACGGCCATGGGAAGGACCGTTTCCAAGCTCCTGTTCACGCCGCTGGTCCCTGCGCACGAGTACCAGGCGTACAAGGACCACAAGGAGTCGATCGGCAACAAGAAGTTCGAGATCGAAGACGTCGTGGACCGGGAACTACAAGCCTACGTGTCCAAGCTGAGTCCCCGGTTGGCCGACTACATGCTGGTTGCCGGCAATGCCGGCGGAGACGAGCAGGCCGAAGCGCTGGCGGCGGACCACGATTTGCAGGCTCCCATATTGCGGAAGTGGATCGATTACCTCCGGCCGCGCGAGGTCCGAAGACCTCATATGGACGAGTGGCGCCAGGCTTCCGATGCGAACCGGTCGCAGACGGCGGCCGCTTACCAGAAACGGTTCCACGAGCGCCTGGAGGAATGGAACGAAACCCTCCGGAAGTGGCGGGAGCGGGTCCGCCGCATGCTCAAGGAAATGAACATGCCTCCGCCGCCAAGGCCCAAATTCGAGCCGGGGGAGGACCGCTTTTTCCACGAAGTCTACTTCGCCGGCAAAGGACCGTTCTTCCTGGGGGAGAAGGCCCAGGAAAAGGTCTTTTCCCAAGAATCCAACCGGCGTCTGGAACTCTACCGACAGGAACTGAAGCACTTGGAAGAGACCTTGCCTTCCGAGCCGGCCATGGCCTGCGCCGTGGAGGACGGAGATCCGGTCCGGCAACGGGTCTTCGTCCGGGGGGACTACAACAACCTGGGCGAGGAAGCGCCCAAGCGCTTCCCCCAGATTCTGGCGGGGGCGGACCAGGATCCGATTTCCAAGGGCAGCGGCCGCATGGAGCTGGCCCGCTGGTTGACCGGTCCGGACCATCCACTGACGGCCCGGGTGATGGTCAATCGCATCTGGCAATGGCACTTCGGACAGGGACTGGTGCGAACACCCAATAACTTCGGGAAATTGGGCACTCCTCCGACCCATCCTCAACTGCTGGACTACCTGGCTCGCCGCTTCGTCCAAGAGGGTTGGTCCATCAAGAAGATGCACCGTCTGATCATGACTTCGGCCACCTACCGAATGGGTAGCGGGACCACCCCGGAGAAGAATTTGCGGGACCCGCAGAACCAGCTTCTGTCCCGCTTCGAACGGCGGCGCCTCGAGGTCGAGGAGATCCGGGACGGTCTGCTGTCCATGGACGGTTCCCTGGACCTGACCATGGGCGGAACCCTGCAGTCCGGGTTCGGCACCGACACCGAGAACAGCAACGACCGCCTGAGTTTGAATCCGGAGACGGTCCGCAGGAGGATGGTCTATCTCCCCCTCCGGCGCGCCAATCTCCCGACGCTCCTGAACCTGTTCGACTTCGGCGACGCCACCACCAGCATGGGCAAACGGGCGCACACCAACGTCGCCCCCCAGGCCCTGTTCATGATGAACAGCGAGTTCGTGGCCGACCGGGCCCGGAATCTGGCGGCCCGGCTGGAAAAGGAGGACGCCGGTCCGGCCGAGCGGATCGACCGGGCCTACCTCATCACCCTGAACCGGATACCGGAGGTGGAAGAGCGGCAAGCTGCGCTGGCCTACCTTGGTGACTTCACGGGGAAATTCGAAGGGGCGAAGGCGCCCGGTCTGGATGCCTGGGGCAGCTTCTGCCGGATTTTGATGGCGTCCAACGACTTCATGTATGTTGACTAGATCAGAATTCGGCGGCAAGATCGGGACAGACCCGCTCGACGCGACGCAAGTCCCGGATCCGGAACCAGGATCGGGCTTGCTACGGGATTGAACCATACTCGAGGTGATCTCATGATCGAGAATCCATGGAAGAATTTGCAGCGGCCCCCGCTGTTGACGCGGCGCTCCATGCTGAGAGACACGGCCTGCGGCTTCGGAGTTCTGGGACTGGCAGGACTCCTGTCCGAGGCGGACCGGCTCGCCGCCGCATCCGCAGAGGCCAACCCGCTGGCCGTCCGGAAGCCGCATTTCGAGCCGCGGGCCCGGCAGGTCATCTTCCTGTTCATGCACGGCGGACCCTCCAGCGTCGACATCCTGGATCCCAAGCCCCGGCTCTACCGGGATCACGGGAAACCGCTCCCCATCAAGCGTCCCCTGGCCTTCGACGAGGATCCTCCGGGACCGCTGATGAAACCGCTCTGGGACTTCAAACGAACCGGCCAGAGCGGCATTCCCATGAGCGACCTCTTTCCCCACGTCCGGACCTGCGTGGACGACCTCTGCGTGATCCGGTCCATGGTGGGAGAAGGCGTGGACCATGGAGCCGCGCTGCTGCAGACCTTCACCGGCACCAGCACCTTCACCCGCCCGTCGCTCGGGTCCTGGGCCCTGTACGGCCTGGGCACGGAGAACCAGAACCTGCCCGGCTACATCACCATCAAGCCGGCGTTGGCCCACGGCGGCGCCAAGAACTGGAGTTCGGCCTTCCTGCCCGGGGCCTACCAGGGCACCGCCATCGGTCACTCGGGGCTCAAGGTCAAGGACTTTCGGGGAGAACCCATCGAGTACCTGGTTCACCGCGGCTTCACGCCGGAGCAGCAGCGCTACGAGCTGGACATGCTCCAGAACATCAATCGGCGCCATGCTCAACTTCGACGGCACGATGCCGAGCTGGAGGCCCGCATCCAGGCCTTCGAACTGGCGTTTCGAATGCAGATGAGGGCGCCCGAGGCCTTCGAAGTCGAGAAAGAATCGGAGGCCACCCGGAAGCTCTACGGCCTCGACCGGGAGGAAACCCACGAGTTCGGCTGGCAATGCCTGCTGGCGCGGCGCCTGGCCGAGCGGGGCGTGCGCTTCATCCAGTGCACCCACAGCTACAAGTGGGATCAGCATTCCCAACTCTACGAGAAGCACACCGAGAACGCCCGGGAAGTGGACCTGCCCATCGCCGGTTTGCTCAAGGACCTGAAGTCCAGGGGCATGCTGGAGGAGACGCTGGTGATCTGGGCCGGAGAGTTCGGACGCACCCCGGTCTCCCAGGGAGGAGACGGCCGCGACCACAACCCCTACGGCTATTCCATCTGGATGGCCGGCGGCGGAGTCAAGCCCGGATTCGTCTATGGCGCCACCGACGACATCGGCTACCACGCGGTGGAGGACCGGATGCACATCCATGATTTCCATGCCACCGTTCTTCACCTGCTGGGGCTGGACCACGAGAAGCTGACCTTTCACTACACCGGACGCGACTTCCGCCTGACCGACGTCGCCGGCGTGGTGGCCGAGAAGATCCTGGCGTAGCGGGATTTTCGCCCGGAGGGTTCTCCCTCAAGCGGAATTCGTCATGATCAAGCGTGGACTGGCATTGGCTGTCATCGCGGCCGCCTGTGGCTTGGTTCACGCTTCCGAACCGGCCCCCCGGTTCGACTCCCAGGTCCGCCCCCTCCTGAACCGGTATTGCCTTCAATGCCACGGCGAGAGCCTCCAGATGGGAGACCTGGATCTGCGGACCGTCTACTCCATGGAAAAGGGAGGCAGCCAGGGTCCGGCTCTGGTGAAAGGGAATGCCGGCGGGAGTCTTCTCTACCAGCGGGTCGCGGACCACAGCATGCCTCAGGGGGAGGAGAAGCTGGAACCGGAGGAGGTCCGGCTGCTGGCCGATTGGATCAATGCCGGTGCTCCGTGGGATCCGCTTCCGGAGCAACCCGATTTGGAACCGGCCGCGGCGCATCTCCCGTCCCATTGGTCATTCCGCCCGATCCGGAAACCTCCCGTCCCGTCCGTCAGGAATCGGGATTGGGTCCGGACGCCCGTCGACGCCTTCATCCTGAGCCGGTTGGAGGAGAAGGGCATCCAACCCGCGGCCCTGGCGGACTCCAGAACCCTCATCCGGCGGCTGACCCTGGTCCTGACCGGCTTGCCGCCGTCTTTGGAGGAGTCGGACCGGCTGACCCTGGGTCCGGGCGATCCCGCCCACACCCGACTGGTGGACGAACTTCTGGGCGCACCCCAGTACGGTGAACGCTGGGCCCGGCACTGGCTTGACGTGGTGCGTTATGCCGAATCCAACGGCTACGAGCGAGACGGCACCAAACCGCACGCGTGGCGTTATCGCGACTACGTCATCGACGCCTTCAACCGGGACAAGCCCTACGATCGCTTCCTCACCGAGCAGTTGGCCGGAGACGAAATCGACGGCACCGACGCCGAAACCCAGATCGCCACGACATTCTTGCGTCTCGGGACCTGGGACGACGAACCGGCGGAGGAACGCCTGGACCGCTACGAACAACTGGACGACGTTCTGGGGACCGCCAGCAGCACCTTTCTCGGCCTGACCCTGCGTTGCGCCCGCTGCCATGACCACAAGTTCGAACCCTTCAGCCAGGAGGACTACTATCGCTCGCTCGCCTTTTTCGAACCGCTCAAGCGTCCCAAGAATCTCCTGAAACCCCGCGTCGATCTGGACCGGATGGTGGGCACGCCGGAAGAACTGGAACGGTACCGGGTGGCCTCCATGAATCTGAGGATTCAGATGGAGGACCTGCAGGCGGAGAAGAAGAAACTGAGCCGGAAGATATTGAATCGGCTGCTCTCCGGCGGGGACTCCGACCGGGATCTCAGCTGGGCGCACCACGCCGAAACCGTCCTGGCATTCCGGACCCGGGAAGAGGACCGGACCGACGAGCAGAAGTCCCTGGTCCGCAAGTTCGAGGAACGCATGGATCGGGAGATCCTGGCTGAAGCCACCACCGAAGAGGCCGGAAACCTGAGTCGATGGGAGCGGGAGATGGCCCGGGCGAAGGCGAAGACCCCCGCCGAACCTCCTCGGGCCTACGTCTGGTATGAAGACACTCCTTACCCTGCCGCCACCCGGATTCTGCTGCGCGGCGACCCGGGGACGCCCGGGGAGGAGGTTCACCCCCTGGTTCCCACCATCCTGGGCCGTCCGGACCTCTTGTCCCGGCTCGGACCCGTAGAGCCGACCGTCGACACCAGCGGACGGCGGCGCTGGCTGGCCCGGTGGATGAGTCACCCCGAAAATCCCCTGGTGGCCCGGGTCATGGTGAACCGGATCTGGCAGTGGGTCTTCGGCGACGGCCTGGTGGCCACCGAGAACGATTTCGGCGTCGCGGGGGACACCCCCAGCCACCCCCGGCTGCTGGACTGGCTGGCCTCCGAATTCATCGACTCCGGCTGGAGCGTGAAGCACCTGGTCCGGCTGCTGGTCGGCTCCTCCACCTTCGCCCAATCGTCCGACTGGAACCCGCAGGCCGCCGGCGCGGATCACCAGAATCGCCTCCTCTGGCGGTGGCAGCCCCGTCGCCTGGAAGCCGAAGCCGTCCGGGATTCGATGCTGGCCGTCAGCGGCAGTCTCAATCACTTCATGCACGGTCCCAGCATGTTTCCCCGAATTCCCGACTCGGTCCTGGCCGGACAGTCGATGCCGGGACTCAACTGGGGAGACCCCGATCCGGAGCAGAACCGCCGGCGGAGCATCTACATCTTCGTCAAGCGCTCCCTGGCCGTTCCCGAACTGGATTTGCTGGATTCACCCGACACCACCTCCAGTTGCGAGCAGCGCCGGGTCTCCACCACCGGGCCCCAGGCCCTGACGTTTCTGAATGGAGACTTCGCCCATGAGCAGGCGCGGCGCCTGGCGCAAAGAGTGATGCGCACGGCCGGCGACGAACGGGACAACCAGGTCCGGGGCGCTTTCCGGATGGGACTGGCCAGGGGACCCAGCCCCGAGGAATTGGAAGCGGCGCTGGACTTTCTTCGGGTCCAGGAAGCGCAGATCCGCGATGACCTGACCGGGACCGAGACGACCCCGGCGATCAAGGCGCGGGCCCTTCAGTCCTTCTGCCTCACTCTGCTGAACACCAATGAGTTCTTCTACTTGAACTGAGATTCGCTGGGCGGAGTGCAGCGAGGCCGCGCGGCGGGGGCGAAATTGCAAGTGAACCGCCGAAGAACTACCCTGGGACATCGCCCTTTTCGCGAAGGCCATGGAAATGCAATCTGAACCCCAGAACCTTCAACCGGGAAACGGACGTCGACTCACCCCTTGCGGACAGACCCGGCGCGAGTTTCTCTGGGAGGCGGGAGGCGGATTCGCCGGCACCGCTCTGACGTTTCTACTGGCGCAGGACGGCTTTTTCGGGCATACGGTCCACGCCGCTCCCGGAAAGCCGCCGGCTCCGGATACCGGCGCCCCCCACTTTCCGCCCAAGGCCCGGGCGTGCATCTTCCTGTTCATGTACGGCGGTCCCAGCCAGATGGACCTGTGGGACCCCAAGCCGGAACTGAACAAACGGGACGGCCAGCCCATGCCCGGCCTGGATGCGGACCCGCTCCTGAAGCTCCGCAAGAAACGCATCGGCGGGCTCATGGGAACGCCCTTCAGCTTCCGGAAATGGGGCGAGTCGGGGATCGAGGTTTCGGAACTCTTCCCTCATCAGGCCGAATGCGTCGACGAAATGGCCGTGTTCCGCGGCACCTACGCCGACAGCTTCGCCCACGGTTCGGGACTGCTGCAGATGAACACCGGATTCCTTCGCCAGGGGCATCCCAGCCTCGGTTCCTGGGTCACCTACGGCCTGGGCAGCGAGAACCGGAATCTGCCCGGCTATGTGGTGATGGTGGATCATCGAGGGGGCCCCATTTCGGGGCCGCCCAACTGGAGCTCGGGCTTCATGCCCGCCACCTACCAGGGCACGCAGCTTCGCTCCGAGGGAGACCCGATCCTCTTTCTGAAGCCCCAGGAAGGAGTCACCCCGGCCCAGCAGGGCCACCAGTTGCGGCTGCTCTCTCGCATGAACCGGATGCGCGGCGCGGCCGGGCCGGAAAACGGCGAGTTGATGGCGCGAATTGCCAGCTACGAGCTGGCGTTCCGGATGCAGCAGTCCGCTCCCGAAGCCGTGGACCTGGCCCGCGAATCCCAGGCCACGCGGCGCATGTACGGACTGGAGGACCCGGAGACGGAGAAATTCGGCC
Organism: Acidobacteriota bacterium; assembly: GCA_028874215.1. Taxonomy (NCBI): domain Bacteria; kingdom Pseudomonadati; phylum Acidobacteriota; species Acidobacteriota bacterium. The sequence continues at coordinate 38,417 of JAPPLF010000006.1, read as the reverse complement.
GCAAGTGCCTGATTGCCCGGCGGTTGGTGGAACGGGGCGTCCGCTTCATCCAGGTCTATTCCGGCGGCGGCCACGGCGACGACACCTGGGACGCTCACAGCAACGTGGTCAAGAACCACACCGCGCACTGCCGCCAGACCGACCTTCCTATCGCAGGCCTGCTCAGGGACCTGAAGAGCCGCGGACTGCTGGAGAGCACTCTGGTGGTCTGGGCCGGCGAGTTCGGCCGGACTCCCACCAGCCAACGGGGCAAAGGCCGCGACCACAGTCCGCGAGGGTTCACCACCTGGATGGCGGGGGGCGGCGTTCGCGGTGGACAGGTCATCGGCGCCACCGACGACTTCGGCTACGAGGCGGTGGAGGACAAGGTCCACGTCCACGACCTGCATGCCACCATCCTGCACCTCATGGGACTGGACCACGAACTCCTCACCTATTTCCACGGCGGCCGCGAGATGAGTCTCACCGACGTCCACGGCCAGGTCATCCGCAAGGCGCTGGCCTGACCGGCCTGACGGTCATTCCAACTCGAAGCTGAAGAGTGTGGTCCCGGCGGTGATGGCCAGGTGCTGCTTGCCCTGGTTGAGGTAGGTGATGGGATTGGTGGCGATCATGCCGCCCAGTTGGGCGAACCAGAGCTGCTCCCCGGTGCGGGCGTCCAGGGCGAAGAACTGGCCGTCGGTGGTCCCTCCGAAGGCGAGGTCGCCGGCGGTGGTGAGAACACCGGCCCAGGGGACGGTCAGCATTGGATACTCCCACTTGAGCTCGCCCGTCTCCGGGACCAGGGCCCGGATCGCTCCCCTTCCCGGCGGCTCTTCGGACGCTCCTTGAACCAATCCGCCCCAGTAGGGAAGCCCCGGCGTGTAATCGGCTTCACCCTTGTAGAAGAGATTGGGCAGCTCCCAGACCGGCACGTAGAAGAGATCGGTGCGGGGACTGTAGGAAGGAGAGTACCAGTTGGTGCCCCCCTGGACGCCGGGATAAACCAGCGTCCCCTCCTCGGTGGGCTCCATGTTGGGGACCCGGACCGGGCGGCCGTTCTCGTCGATCCTCTCCGCCCAGGTGACCTTGACGTAGTTCTTGGCCAGGAGAAACTCTCCGGAGGTCCGGTCAAGCACGTAGTAGAACCCGTTCCGGTTGGCGAAGTACATGAGCTTCCGCCGGACTCCGCCGAACTCGCCGTCCACCAGCACCGGGATCTGCACCGAGTCCCAATCGTGGACGTCGTGGGGAGTGAACTGGAAATACCAGCGCATCTTTCCGGTGTCGGCCTCCACGGCCACGACCGAAGAGGCGTACAGGTTGTCCCCCAGCCGAACGTCGCCGTTCCAGTCGGGGGCGGGATTCCCCGTGCCCCAGTAGATGAGGTCCAGTTCCGGATCGTAGGAACCGGTGATCCAGGTCGGCGCTCCACCCTGTTTCCACGAGTCGCCGGACCAGGTCTCGTTCCCCGGTTCTCCGGGACCGGGAATGGTGTAGAAACGCCAGGCCCGCTCGCCGGTGGCGGCGTCGTAGGCATCCAGGAATCCCCGGATGCCATATTCCCCGCCCGAGATGCCCACGATGATCTTGTCCTTCACAGCCAGCGGCGCCACCGTGATGCTGTAGCCCTCGTCGTACTCGGCCACCTTCGCCTTCCAGACGACGGCTCCCGTCTTGGCGTCCAGGGCCACGAGTTGGGCGTCCAGAGTGCCCAGGTAGACCCGGCCGTTCAAAATGGCCATTCCCCGGTTCACCTGGCCGCAGCAGACGCTGACGCGTTCCGGCAGTTTGTGCCGGTACTCCCAGTAGGGCCGGCCGGTCCGGACATCCAACGCCAGGGCGTCGCTGGGAGGCTGCGTCACGTACATGACGTCGTTGACCACCAGCGGCGTGGTCTCCACCTTCTCCAGGCTCTTGAACTGGAACGCCCAGTCCAGGCGGAGGCGGTGGACATTGGCGGTGTTGACCTGGTCCAGGCCGCTGTAGCGCCAACTCCGGTAACCGCCCGAGTAGGTGAGCCAGTGTCCCGGCAACTGGTCCGCCGTCAGCAGTTCATCGGAGGTCACCTCTCCCGAGAGGACCGCCGCTTCCTGTCTGGAAACCGTTCCGCCAGGCTGGCAGGCCGCCGCCAGCAACAGCACCAAACAGATCGCCGAATGCCGTTTCATGGACGCTATTTCCTTTTCAGAGAAGCGAGATAGGCCACCAGGTCGTCGACTTCCGCCTCGGAGAGATCGTCCTGATAGGTGGGCATGGCCGAGACCTGGCCCCTGCGTATCTCTTTCAGGAGCTTCTTGGAATAGGAGAGGAGGCGCTCTTCCTCGTCCATGACCTGGATCGAATAGGTGTCTTCATTCAGGACCACCCCCTGAACGGAGTCTCCGTCGGCCAGGGTGAGGGTGACCGGCCAGTAGCGGCGGGTGCCGTCCACGAAGGTCTCGGAACTGTTTCCGATCTCCGCGCTGGGTTCCAGGATGGACTCTTTCAGGAAACTGCCGGACCGCTTCCAGCCCACGTCGCTCAAGTCGGGACCCAGACGCCCTCCCTGTCCGTCGACCATGTGACAGCGGGAGCAGTCCCCTTGCTCCTCGAAGACGACCTTGCCCTTGGCGGGGTCGCCGGAAAGCGCTTCGGGCGCAAAACGGCGGTCCAGCGATCGAATATAGGCGACCAGTTGCCAGACCTCCCGATCGGTGAACCGGTGGGCCGCCATGCTGGTCCCGGTGATCCCCTGGCTGACGATGCGGAACAGGGCCGAGTTGCTGTTCCCATGACGATACTCGGATCGGGTCAGATCCGGCCCCGATTCGCCCGTGGCGTCCAGGGCGTGACAGATGGCGCAGTGGTTCCGAAAGTTCCGGGCGCCGTTATTCAAGTCGGCGACCGAGGTGTAAGGGTTCTCGGCGACCGGCTGTTGCGCCGGCGACTCGTGTGTCAGCGTCAGGAACAACAAACCGGCGGCGAGGAGGTTGGTATTTTTCAAAACGGTTTCAACGTTGTGTTTTTCCTATCCGAACCCCTGTCGGAAGTCAAGGCGCGAGACGGAAAAGGAAGACGTCAACGCCAAAGGACGCCCCTCATATTCTTCCGTAAGAGGATCACTATTGTCTTTGTATGATGAATATTGGTCCGTATTTTACTATCTATAGAAAATCTCTTTCCTACGGGAATCTGCGGGAGAGTGTTTCCCGGGCCTCGATCCTGGCCTTCTCCAGCACGTCCTGCAGGCGAACCGGCGCCCCGCCGCGCCGTTTGCTCTCGTCGGCGGCTTCCATGAAGACGTAGATTTCCAGCGTCGTGGCAGGATCGACAGGTACAACGCGAGTCTCGAAAAACTCCACGATCCGGGCGACCAGGGGAGGATAGCCGGTGAAGCCTCCCAGCGGCGCGATGGCGTCGCTCCCGAAGACGGTCCCGCCGAATCCCCGCTTCCCGGTCCGGCGCCCCCGAAAGGTGCCGAGCCGCCCGTCGGACCACCTTCCCACCACCACGTCGTCACTCGCCGTCGTCATCCGGCTCAGCTCCACGCAGCCGGGCCCCAGGACGGTGTAGAGGGTTTCCACCCCATGAATGCCGTACCAGAAGAGATCCGGGTGGGTCGGCTCCAGGTTGCCGGGACCGTAGGCGTCGCAGGCCAGGATCTTCCCCACCTTCCCTTTGACCACTTCCTGGACCCCGGCGGCATAGCGCAAAGCGGACGAGGAGAAGACCGGTGTCCCGTAGCGTTTCGAAAGCTCGTAGATGGCAATCACGTCCGCCAGGCTTCCCGCCACCGGCTTGTCGATGAAGACCGGCTTGCCCGCCTTCAGGACCGGCGCGGCCTGCTCCAGGTGGGGACGCCCGTCGTTGGTCTCCAGCAGGACCACGTCCACCTTCTCCAGGAGCGCCTCGATGCTGGGCACGATTTCGACGCCCATCTCCCGGACCCGGCGCGTGTATTCCGGGACCCGCCGCACGCTCGACTCGATGTCGGGGCTCCCCTGGGGGTACGCGGCCACCACCCGGCAGCCCGGGACGTGGTTCTCGTCCTCGGGATCGTTGAGGATCCGGGTGAAGTGGACGGAGTGGGACGTGTCGAGGCCGATGATCCCGGCCCGCAGCGGCGCGGCCCGCACTCCGGCATCTGTCGACGCCGCAAGGAAGAAGAGCAGAAACAGGAGCGGCGAACCGATTCGAGCCGGGTTCACTCCACGTATGAGACGCATGAAAAAGTGGAGCGGGAGACGGGAATCGAACCCGCGACGTCCAGCTTGGGAAGCTGGCATTCTACCGCTGAATTACTCCCGCTCGCCCATCATTCTAGCACCCGGCAGAAAGAATGAAACGCCGTCCGCAGAAACTCGGCCACCTTACTGATCACCGCACCCGCTGTTACGTCCATTGCCAAGCACCGAGCCTCCGCCAAGAGGAATTCGGCGACAATATCAAGAGTTGGGCCGCTTAAAAGTAGATTCCCATCTTGTCTTTTGGCGTCTTGAGCAAAGCTGGAACTCGGCTATGGTGCTCAATCCACTCTCGTGTTGGGGGTGAAATCCACCCGGTCACCTTGAGAATGCTTTGGTGATCTTTCCTGAGGTTTCTCGCAAAGATGGGTTCGTGATGGGCGATTCTATTCCGAAGCATTCTCAGGTAATTGAGCGGCTTGTGCGCCTGTCGCCGCGTTAGAGTCTTACAGTATGGGAACACTTTGCGTAGCGCCGGCCGCCACAATGTCATTTCATAGTTTGCTCTGTAGTCCGAACCTCGGATCTGGCCACCGGGTCCTAGCAGAGAGACCCAGAAACCAAACGGCAATACCGCCACGATCTGGGATGGACTAACGGCGTAGCCGTCGCGCCTTAATCTCAGCTTCGCCTTTGCGATCCGCGCCCGGCAACCGTCGTCAAGCCCGGCATTTGGATTCTTGTACCATGTCGCGCCGTAACTCCTCCCGATTTGACGATGCATGGCATTGCGCAACGCCACCTCCAACCCTTGAAGTGGCCCATAGAAGGCGCCGCTGACTACCGTATTCCAAGTGTAGAGCAGAGCTGCCCTTTCGATGTCTCCCCGGGTCACCCTTCGATACGTGTCCATGCGCTCGGACGAGAGCGATGTCTCGAGTTCCTTGAGAAAACCTTCGGTGTACAAGAAGGTTTTGACGCGTCGCCGCTGCTCTGCCATACTTCCTCTCGTACACCCCGGACCCGCCTCTGCCATCGGTATGCGTCCGGGGTTCAGCCTTTCAGGAGTCTGAATTGATTCGCCGTCACTGTCTGTAACCGCGTCGCGAGACGGCCTTACGGGCTACCCTGATCTTTTCCTCTACCTCGCGGAAGTCTGGCTCAAGATTTTTCAAGCGGTCTACAAGCCCACCGAGATCATAGAAGTTTGTCCGCTTCCCGCCATGTCTGGACCTTCGTTCAATCCGCTGGACCAGTCCGGTTGTTTCGAGGTCTGCGATATGGCGCTGCACTTGGCAAGGACGCGCTCACTGGGGGTCCAATTCATTTGCACAAGATTCTGAGGATAACGAGCTAATTGGAATTCGACCCTTGGGCAACCGCCATGTCCTGGGCGTCGATGATGGTGTTCATGGCCTTCCGCAATCCGGTGAGCGCCAATTGATAGTCGATCTGGGAGCGCAGTTCCACGAGCCGGGCCTCGGCCACGTCCCGCTGGTACTGCAGGAGCTCGAAGTTGGTGGAGAGTCCCGCCTTGAACCGCTTGGTTTCCAGTTCCAGTTGTTCTTCGGCAAAGCGAACCGCCAGCGCGGACATGTCCAGTTCCCTCTTTTGAATGCCGAGACGTTCGTAGGCGTTGCGGACCTCCTCCACGATGACCTGTTCCTGCTCCCGAGTCTCGTGCCGGAGACGGCGCTCGGCGATGGCGGTTTCCGCCATGAGGCCCTCGTTGCGGCGATTTCTCAAGGGGATCTCCACATCGACGAAGATCCCGTAGGAGATGTAGTCGAACCCCAGCGCCTGTCCCATGGAATCGCCGAAGTTGCCGTAGAAGGGGTGCGCCGGATCCGGCTCGCGAGTCAGAGCCCCGAAGAAATCCACGTTCTTGAAGACCTGTCCGGAACGGCCGTACGATCCGACGTTGGCCCTGAGGTTGATTCGTGGCTTGCCTTCCCTCTTGTAGTAATCCCTGTCGACCCGGTTCTTTTCCAACTCCAGGTTCAGGCGCTCCAGCTCGGGGCGTCGCTTCAAAGCCTGTTCGATGGCCTCCTCCAATTCGATGGCCAGGGGCCGGATTCGAGGCCGGTCCGTGGGGATCAACGTCAGATTCCAGAGGGCAGCCGACCGGTCGGGCGTGAGGAGCTTCTTGACGGCATTCTGCCGGATGACAATCTGGACTTCGGCCTGAATCGTGGCCTGCTCCCGTTTGGACACCTCCGCCCGGGTCCGGCTGACCTCCATCGGAGCCGAAATGCCCACGGCGACCCTCCGCTTGTTGAGCTCGTGCTGCAGGACGGCCTGTTCGCGGGATTGGCGGCGCGTCTCGTGGTTGTCGATGGCCGAGACCAATTCCCAATACTCGGTCTGGAGGCGCAGGATGATGGCCGACACCCGCTCCTTGAACTGGCTCTCGTTGATGTGACGATCCAGGTTGTAGAGCTTCAACTGCCGCTCGGTCTGAGTCTGCCGGAAACCCCGCCACAGGGGTTGGCTGAATGAGAAGTTGAAGTAGGACTCGAAATTGGGATTGATGATGGAAAAAGCACTGTTGGTGGAGTTGCGATTGTTGTTCAAGGTCATCTGGAGGGTGCCGCCACCTTTGACCGGCTGTTGAACCGATGAACTGAGCTCGAACCCTCGCCGCAGGGAGGTGGGGACGTTGCGGCCCGCGTCCAGAATGCTGGTGGCCGGCCACTCGTTGGAATTCCAGCCGGTGGTGAAGCTGAGCATCGGATCGTAGTCGCCGCGAGTCTGGAATATCCGTTGTTCGGTCAGGTCTTCATTGAAATCCTCGATGGCGATCTCCAAATTGTTGGTCAGAGCCAGACGGACGGCCTCCTTCAAGGAGAGATCCATGAATCTTCCCTCGCTTCGAACCCGGTCCACGTAGGGTTCGCTGGCAGGGAATTCCTGGTCCGTATCGGAAGAGCCTTCGGCCGGAAACAATCCGAGCCAGAGAACGGCCAACAGGGAAAAAGGGGTGCGAACGGCAAACATCATTGAACTCCTCGCGTCGCTGTTGCATCTTCAAGTCAGAGGTTCGTCTCAGTTAGAGATGCGTTCGAAGTCCATAAGGATCGGCCGATCCCGATCAGGCCCGGGCACACGGCCGGATTTCAGCGGAGAGCAGCGTGCCGGAATGGCGTGTTTCCGGACGCTGCTCCCTGTAGACATATTATCCCTCAGACCGTCCTCCCTCCGGGGAGAGTGTTCATGAGAAACACCCTCTTGCCGCTTGTTCTTCTGTCCTGCACGGCCCTGGCGGCGGCCAACGACCTGGACGGGACCACCCGCATCGTCACGGTCCAGCAGCGGCCCTTCGTCAAGTTCGTGACCCTCACCGGCGAACTCCAGGCCGGCGATTCCCTGATCGTCTACTCTCCCAGGATTCCCCACCATTGGAACCTGAAACTGAGTCATCTGGCGGACCAGGGATCCAAGGTCCGGAACGGGGATCTGCTGGTGAAGTTCGACGGCTCCAGCCTGGAGACCGAACGGTTGGACCTGGAGAAGAAACGGGAGGAAGCGCGGCTCAAGATCGCCCGCAGGGAAGCCGAAATCGGGTCCCAACGGCAGGAGCAACTTCTGCAAAGGGCCACCGCCGAAAAGGAATTGAAGGTCGCCCGGGTCTACGCCGGGATTCCGCCCGACCTGGTGCCTCGGGAAGATTCCGAAAAGTACCGGTACGACGTCTCGCAGGCCAGGATCAAGCTGGACAAGGCCGACCAGCAACTCGCCAGTCAACAGGAAACCGGACGGGCCGAGTTGGAGGTTCTCGAACTCGACTACCAGCGGGCCGATCTGCAACTCAAACACCTGCTTCAGTCCATGGACCGGCTCACGGTCCGGGCGCCCTCCTCCGGACTGGCCGTCCGGGCGCGGCACGACCGGGAAGAGCGCAGGCTCCAGCCGGGAGACGCGGTCTGGGGAGGGCGTCCGGTCCTGATGCTCCCCAACCTGGATCACCTGGAAGTTGCCGCCGTCGTCTACGACTCCGAGCTCGGCCTGCTGCAGGAAGGGATGCCTGCCGAGGTGACCCTGGATGCCTATCCCGCCCGCCGCTTCCGCGGACGAGTGCTGCGGGTTTCGGAAGCGGCGAAGGCCAGGTCGCGGAGATCCCGGCTCAAGGTCTTCGAGGCCCGCGTATCCCTACTGGAAACGGATCTGGGCATCATGAAGCCGGGAATGACGGCTCGAGTGAGGATTCCGGTGCCGGTGGGCGAGCGAATGACGGCGCCCCGGGAGGCGCTCCACCTGGGGCCCGGCGGCGAGGTCTTCGCGTGGGATGAGACGGGGCGGAAGCTGCCGGTGAAAGTCCTGGATACGACGGACCGCTGGGCGTCGGTGGCCGGACTGGATGCCGGACAGAGACTCCTCCTGAATTTGGGCACGGACCCGGGCCGCCAATCGGAGGGGGATTGGATCCGGATGAAACGGGAGGACTTCACCCTCACCGCGCCCGGCAACGGAGTACTCAATGCGGCGTTGGCGACTTCGATCCAGTCGCCGGCTCTTCCCAACACCTGGAACTACAAGGTCACCCACTTGGCGCCCGAGGGAAGCCCGGTGGAAAAAGGGGACGTCGTGGTGCGCTTGGACCCGACGGAAGTCGAGAAGAAACTGCGTCAGGAAACGGCCAACGTCGAGAAGGCCCGGGAAGAGTACGAGAAGACCAAGGCGTCTTTGGAGCTGTCGGCACGGGACCTGGACCTGAAGCTGGAGGAAGCCCGGGCCGATGCTCAGAAGAAGGAGAAACAACTGGTGGAAGCCAGGGAGTTCCAGTCGATCCTCGACGTCAAAAAGGCGGAATACGAGGCGGAATTGGCTCGCCGCAAGGTCGAGACCCTGGAACTGCAGCGGAGGTTCGTGAAGCAGGACGCCGACCTGCAGCTCAAGATCCTGCAAGACAGCCGGCGGCTCTATGAAGAGAGAGCCTCCCATCACCGAAAATCGATCCAGGCCATGGAAATCGTCTCACCCCGGGCCGGCACCGTCCTTTACCAGAGGAACTGGCGCAACGAGCCGGTGCGGGTGGGAAGCGACGTGTACGCGGGCAGGACCATCATGAGCCTCCCCGACCTGTCGAGCCTGGTGGTGGACGCCCGGGTCGCGGAAATCGACGCCGGAAAAGTCCGCGTCGGCCAGGAAGTCAGAGTCGACCTGGACGCCATTCCGGACCGGACCTTCAAGGGAAGGGTCGCGTCGGTGGCCACCCTCTTCTCTCCGGCCAGCTTCGATCGGCCCATGAAGGTCCTGGACCTCACGGTAGAGCTGGAGCGCGTGGACCAGGAGAGAATGCGTCCGGGCATGGCCACCCGGATCCGGATCGTCGTCAACCACTTCCAGGATGTCCTGACCTTGCCCCTGTCGGTCATTCAGACGGAAAATGGCGAGTCCTTCGTCTGGGTGAATCAGGAGGGCGGGCCGGTCAAGCGATCCATCAAGTTGGGGCGGGGCAACGGTGTCGTCGCCGTGGTCAAGGAAGGGCTGACGGAGGGAGAGGAGGTCGCCAATGTGCCGGATGCGGGGTGACAGCCCGTGGCAAAAGTCGTCACGGCATTCGACCGGGTCTGCACAGGTGCGGACTGCTCGGACAGCGCCGACAAGAACGCGGATCGATTTCATGAAAATCCTGCCCGGCCTGCTACTGCTTTCTTGCGCGGTGGCTTCAGGACAACCTCTCCATTGCGACTTCACCGACTACCGTCCCCTGGAGGGGCTGAAGGCCGAGAGCGTCGACGGAGACGTGGTCTTTGAATGGACAGGCTCCGCAGCGCCGGTGCCGGCCGGCGGCGGAACCTCAGCCGGGCGGCTCCGGGCAAGTTTCGGCCTGGCGGGCGCCCAGCCGGTCATACGGCAAATGGCCGCACTTTCCGGGGAGGGGCACTGGGTGCCGCTCGTGCAGGACGCCCGTCCACAGTTTCATGTAGCGGAGGGAAAGCGCCGCATCTCCCACCAGCAGTTGCGGCCCATGCAGGCCCTGGGCCGGGAGGCCACGCCTGAAGTCGTGGAGCAGGAGAAATGGAAGGTCTTCTGGGACGCCCCGCTGAATGTGCCGGGCCGCGAAGGCGTGAACCCCGGGCTCCCCAGGGATCCCTCGGAGGTGACGCGCAGCGAGGTCCGATACAACGTCAAAGCGTGCCGGGTGCGCCGGGACGGGGTGCGGCTCCAGGTTTCGTTTGACGGTTTGACGTTGGGCTCGTTCCAGGGGAGCCTTCGATTCACCGTTTACAAAGGGTCCAACCTGGTTCGCCAGGAGGCCGTGGCGGCGACGGCCAGGCCATCGGTCGCGTACGTCTACCGCGCCGGGCTGGGCGGTCTGAAGAGCGATGACTACCGGCGTCTGCGCTGGAGGGACATCGCCAGGGACTGGCAGCACTATCGCTTCGGTGGTGGTGTCAATGACGGTCCCGTTCCGCTTCGCGCCCGCAACCGGATCCTCCTGCTCGAGCAGGAGCGCGGTACGCTGGCGATCTTCCCCCCCTCTCACAAGTTCTTCTTCGCGCGTGAGATCGAGATGAATCTCGGTTACGTCTGGTACCGGCAGTCAGAGAAGGGGCGCTTCGACGCCGGCGTGCGCCAGGCCGAGCGGGAAGAGATGTTCCGCCCGTGGGGCGCTTCCCAGGAAATCTGGGAAAAGCGGGTCCGTCAATCGCGCGCCTTCGCGGAAGGCAACTTCGCTCTCTACAACGCTCCGCCGGGAACGCTGCAGCGGATGGCCGTCTACTACTACCTGGGACCGCGGGACGCGGAGTCCACCCTGAAAGAAGTGCTGGCCTACACCCACGGCGACAAGTACAAGCCGCTGGAGGGCCACCAAGTGGCGGTCAGCCATTTCCATACGCACTTCGCCGAGCAGCTGGTCGACCTCGGGTCCCTTGACGCGAGGCCTCCGTGGGTTTCGGCATTCAAGGGCCTGGGGATCAACATCGCGATGATGTCCGATTTTCATGGCGACGGGCACCCGGCGGACGAAGGTGAAGTCCGGTTCAGGGAACTGGACGAGTACTTCGAGGCCTGCCGGCGTCACTCGGACAAGGATTTCCTGCTGCTGCCCGGCGAGGAGCCGAACGTGCATCTTGGCGGGCACTACACGCTGGTGTTCCCGAGGCCGGTCTACTGGTCCAAGGTGCGCGGGTCCGACAAGGCGTTCCGGTCAAGCCACCCGGATTACGGGACGGTCTACCGCGTGGGCTCGGCGGGCGAGATGCTCTCGCTGCTGGAAACGGAGAAGGGCCTGATCTGGCAGGCGCACCCGCGCACCAAGGGTTCGACGTTCTATCCCGATTCCGTGCGAGAGGCGCCCCACTTTCTCAGCGACCGCTATCTGGGAGCAGCCTTCCAGACCCTCCCGGCGGACCTGTCGACGCCGAGGATCTGCGAGGAACGGTGCTTCGGAACCCTCGACGACATGAACAATTGGGCAGGGCCGAAGTACATGATTGCGGAGGGCGATACTTACACCAAGTATCCCGAGGACGAAATCTATCCGCACTTGATCGTCAACTATGTGCGGTTGAACGAGTTGCCCGCTTTCGACGAGGACTGGAGCCCCATCACCGGGGCAATGAGGCGGGGAGAGTTCTTCGTCTCGACGGGGGAGGTCCTGATCCCGTCCCACGAGGTCGAAGGATTCGAGGACCGCAAGACGTTTGTCGCCGAGGTCGAATGGACATTCCCCCTCGAGTTCGTAGAACTCGTTTGGGGCGATGGCAAAGCGACCGGCCGGCAGGTGCTGGCGACAACCGGTCTCGGTTCGTTCGGCCGCAAGACGTTCCGGATGGAATTCGATTCACCGGGCAAGAAGTGGGTGCGGTTTGCCGCCTGGGATTCGGCCGGCAACGGGGCGTTCACCCAGCCGGTCCACCTGTCGGGACGGTGAAGGCGCAAGGTGCTCTGCGATGGGCATTCATGTCCGTTCCCGGGGCGCCGGAGGGCCGATGAAAAAAGTCTACCTGGCATTGTCGCTCCTGGTCGTCGCGGCGGGCGTCGTTTTCCATTTCCGGGACGCGGGCAGACAGTGGTTGGCCACCCTGATGGATCCCCAGGAGAACGAACCCGTACCCCTGATGCGGGTGACTCCCCAAGACTATCGGGTCCTGGTTCGGGCGGACGGCGAACTCACAGGTCTACAGGTCACACCGGTCCACGCCCCCATGGTGAAGACCGGCTCGCTGAAGTTGGCCTGGCTGGCCGATGAAGGCCAGATCGTCGAGCAAGGGGACACCGTCGTCGCGTTCGACCAGACCGACGCGGTGCTGACCCTGCAGCAGAGCCATAACACCCTCGACACTCAGAATCACCTCATCGAGAAACAGAAAATGGAGGCGCGGAGCCGGGCCGCGACTCTGAAGCGGGACCTTGAGAGCACGGATTTGGAACTGGATTACACGCAGGATCAGATTCGAAAGGACGAACGGATCTTCTCTCGATGGGAGATCCGGGAATCGATCATGAGCGCCGCCCTGGCCCGGTACAGAAAGGGACACTTGAATCGCAAGGGGGAGGTGGAGCAGGGGCTCTCCGAAGCCGACCTGCGCCTTCTCCAGGTCGACCGGAAAATGGCGGAAACGGAGATGGAGATGGCCCGGGAGACCCTCTCCTCACTCGAAGCCAAAGCTCCTCTCGGCGGGGTGGTCCTCTACCGGCGGAGCTGGACCGTTCTCGAAGTGGGCTCCGAGGTCTGGCCCACACAGCCCTTGATGGACATCGCCGACATGGAACGCTTCCGCGCCCGGTTGTTTGTCCCGGAAAACCAGATTCGGGGAGTGCAGACCGGAAAGAAGGTCCAGGTTCGGCTCGATGCGTTTCCCGGGGAGAACTTCTCGGGAGAAATCGACAAGGTGGACAAGATCGCCCGGCAAAGGCATCCGCGCGACCCCCGGAAGTTCTTCCTTTGCGAAGCTCGGCTCCATGTCTCACCCGAATCCATGGAGAAGCTGAACCCGGGCATGCGATTCTCCGCCGAGATCGAGCTGGGGGAACAAACCGGCGTTATCGTGATTCCCCGGAGCGCGGTCATCAAGAAGGATTCGGAGTTCGTGGTCTTCGTCAGGGAAGGCGGCGAGTACCTGGAGAAAAGAATCGAGATCGTGGACAGCGACTTCGGCTTCCACGTGGTTCAGGGCCTGGCTGCAGGGACCCGGATCTGCCTGCGCCACCCCCTGGAGGACCAGCGCCTCCACCTTCCCGACTTCAGCTCTCCCACGGCGAGCACTCAGCGGCGCCGTTACGTCCCCTTTTGAGCGCATGTTCTTCGCCGAGTCGGTCAGGATCGCGCTTTCCAACCTGCTGCTGCACAAGCTCCGCACGTCTCTGACCATGCTGGGAATGATCTTCGGAGTGGCCGCCGTCCTGTCGATGCTCTCCATCGGGGCCGGAGCCGGACGGGAGGCTCTGTCGCTGATCCAAAAGATGGGGCTGCGAAACGTCCTGATCCGGGCCAAGGCATTCGAGGAAGAGGAACTCCGTATCATCCGGCAGGACTCTCCCGGCCTGACGCGCCACGATGTCCAGGCGCTGGGGCAGGTGCTTCCGGCCGGGACCCGAATCCATGCCAGGAAGGAACACAAGACCTACCAGATCGCGTCGGCGCTGGGCCGGGCGGACTCGCGGATCCTGGGAGTCGACGCCGGATACCCTCTCGCCGCCAATCTGGAAGTGGTGGAAGGCTCATTCTTTCTGCCCACGGACGGACTCAAGCGCCACCAGGTCTGCGTCTTGGGAAAGACGGCCCGCCGCAAGCTCTTCGGACTGAATCCGGCACTGGGAGAACCGGTGAAGATCGATGCGCTCTGGTTCACCGTGGTGGGAGTGCTGGCCGACCAACTACTGGAAAAGGACGAGTTCGAAGGCGTCAGGATCGAAAGCGTGAACAACGACATCTACGTTCCGCTGGAGACCCTTCTGGCCAAGTACGAACGCAAGCCGGTGGAGAACGAACTGGACGAGATCGTCGTCCAGCTTCCCCAGGGCCAGGATCTCTCCGAGCAGGCCGCCGTGATCTCCGGCATGGTCGCAAGCACCCACCGGAACATCGACGACTTCTCCATCGTGGTTCCGGAGCGCCTGTTGGAACAGAGCCGCCAGACCCAGCGGATCTTCAACCTGGTCATGGGCGCCATCGCTTCCATTTCCCTGCTGGTGGGAGGAATCGGGATCATGAACATCATGTTGGCCTCGGTCCTGGAACGGACCAACGAAATCGGCCTGCGCCGGGCGGTGGGCGCCCGCCGCCGGGACATCGGCCGGCAGTTCCTGCTGGAGGCCCTGGCCATCAGCCTCAGCGGCGCGGCCCTGGGCGTCCTGCTGGGCTCCTCCATCTCCAGCGCGGTCTCCACCTACGCCGGTTGGCCGACGACCATCACCGGCGTGTCGGTCCTGCTGGCGGTCGGGGTCTCGGCATCCGTGGGGCTCGTCTTCGGGATCTACCCCGCCCGAAAGGCCTCCCGCGTCTCTCCCATCGAAGCCCTCCGCTATGAATAGTGCTCCCCTCCACGAAGCTCCTGAAGCAACGGCGGCAGGCCGCGACCGCACTTCCAAAGTGCTGATTCGCGCCGTCGAACTGTGGAAGAGCTACCGGATGGGCACCCAGGTCGTGCACGCCCTGCGGAACCTCAGCTTCCAGGTCGAAGAGAACGAGTACCTGGCCATCATGGGGCCGTCCGGCTCCGGCAAGTCCACTCTGATGAACGTCATCGGCTGCCTGGACACGCCGACTCGCGGGCAGTACTTCCTTCACGGGAAACTGGTGAGTTCGATGAACGATGACGAGCTGGCGCGGGTCCGGAACCAGGAAATCGGCTTCGTCTTCCAGACCTTCAACCTGCTGGCCCGGGCCTCCGCCTACAAGAACATCGAGTTGCCGCTCATCTACAGCCGGCTGCCGGCGTCACGGCGCCGTTTCAGAACCCGTGAGATTCTGGCTCAGGTGGAACTGGAGGACCGGGCCCACCACCGGCCCAACGAATTGTCCGGGGGGCAGCGCCAGCGGGTCGCCATCGGGCGGGCTCTCGTCAACCGTCCGTCGATCCTCTTGGCCGACGAGCCGACCGGCAACCTGGACTCGCGCACCGGCCGGGAGATCCTGAACCTCTTCGATGCCCTCCACCGAAAAGGCAACACCATCGTTCTGGTCACCCACGACCCCGGCATCGCCGAGCGCGCTCATCGCGTGATCGAGTTGCTCGACGGCAAGATCACACGGGACGAGAAGCTGCGCGGACCAGAAGGATCAGAACATCTCGGTCCGCCAGAGGTCATGGAGGTGAATGATTCCCACGAGCCTTCCGTCGCCGTCCGGCACCGGCAGTGAAGTGATTCTCTTCCTCTCCATGAGGTTCAGCGCCTTGGTGGCCAGCTCGTCGCCTCCGATGGTGACGGGGTTCGGAGTCATGCACTCGGCGGCGGTGCAGGCGAGGATCGATCCGCCTCGACTCTGCAGCATGCGGCGCAAGTCACCGTCCGAAATGACCCCCGCGAGCCGGCCGTCTTCCGCCACGATTCCGGCGATGCCCAGTCCCTTCCGGCTGATCTCGTCGATCACCTCCTTCATGGAGGTGGACGCTGCGGCCTTGGGAATCTCATCCCCCCGGTGCATGAGATCGGACACCAGAATCAACCGGCTGCCCAGCCCCCCGCCCGGATGGAGCCGCGCGAAGTCCCGTGGCCGCAGTCCCTTTCGCTCCGAGAGAACGACGGCCAACGCGTCCCCCAAGGCCAGGGCGGCGGTCGTGGATGCCGTGGGGGCCAGGCCGAGCGCGCAAGCCTCCCGGTCCACTCCCACGTTCAGAACCACGTCGGAGTAGTGGGCGAGCGTCGATTCCATCTCTCCCACCAGGCCGATAAGGGGAACGCCGAGCCGCTTGAGGGTGGGAAGCAAACGCACCAACTCGTGAGTCTCGCCGCTGTTGGAAACGGCAACGGCCAGATCCCTTTCGGCCAACATGCCCAGGTCGCCATGGATGGCGTCGGCGGGATGGACGAACAGGGCGGGCGTCCCGGTGCTGGAGAGGGTCGCGGCGATCTTCCGGGCGATGATGCCCGATTTTCCCATGCCGGTGAGAACCACCCGCCCGGTGCAGGAAGCCAGCAGCTCGATGGCCCGGTCGAAACGATGGTCGAGACGGGGAATGAGAGCCGCGACCGCCTCGGCCTCCGTCTCCAGGACTCTCCGGGCCGTCTCCCGGGACCGGCTGGTCCCGGCATTTCGACTCGGCGCGGTCTCAGCTTGCACGACCGTCCTCCCCAGGTTTCAACGGCTCGAATCCGGCTTCCCTGGTCAGTGCGTCGAGCCGGCAAAGTTGCGTCAACATACCTTTGAGCAGATCGATCTGCAATGCGTTGGCGCCATCGCTCAGGGCCCGCTTCGGCTCCGGATGCACCTCCATGAAGAGCCCGTCCACACCCACCGCCACAGCCGCGCGCGCCAGATAGGGGATGAAACCGCTCTCGCCGGAGCTGGATCCGCCGGCTCCACCGGGCAGTTGGACGCTGTGGGTGGCGTCGAAGACCACCGGTACGCCCAGTTTTCTCAGCAGCGGGAGCGACCGGAAGTCGACAACCAGGTTGTTGTATCCGAAGCTGGTTCCCCGTTCGGTGACGAACAGGTCCCGATTGCCCGTGCTTCGGGCCTTCTCGACCGCGTGAACCAGATCTCCGGGCGCCAGAAACTGTCCCTTCTTGATGTTGACCGGTCTTCCCGTGGCGGCCGCCGCGACGATGAGATCGGTTTGACGGCAGAGGAAAGCGGGAATCTGCAAGAGGTCCAGGACTTCCGCCGCCGGGCCCACTTGTCCGGGTTCATGCACGTCGGACGTGACCGCAACACCCAACTCGCGGCGGATTCGTCCCAGGATCTCCAGGCCGCGGCCCAGGCCCGGGCCCCGAAAGGAGCGAATGGAAGTCCGGTTGGCCTTGTCGTAGGAAGCCTTGAAGATGAAGGGGACGTCCAGAGCGGACGTGATTTCCCGGAGCCGGGCGGCGACACCCAGGGCGTGTTCTTCGCTTTCGATGACGCAGGGACCTGCGATGAGAAAAAAAGGCTGCCGGGCGCCGAGCCGCCATTTGCGGAAGTCCATCCGTCTTCTCACGGCGACTCCAGATCATACCGCAAAGAGAGAGGGGAAAGGGGTCGCACTGCGGCGGACTGATCCGGCAGACCTTGCCGGGATCCGGAACCCGGAACCGGAAAGGAAGGCTTCGATCAAGTCACGGTCACGGCTTCTTCCAGACTTCGGCGCATGGCCGTTGCCAGCCGCGATTCCTGCCGGTAACGGATGGCCGCCTTGATGAAGCTCGCGAAGAGCGGGTGGGGGCTCAGCGGCTTGGACTTGAATTCCGGATGGAACTGGCAACCCAGAAACCAGGGGTGATCCTCCAACTCCACGATTTCCACGAAATTCCCGTCGGGAGAGTTGCCGGACACCTGGAGTCCGTAGCTCACCAGGATCTCCTCGTATTCGCGATTGAACTCGTAGCGATGACGGTGTCTTTCGGAGATCTCTCTATCCCCGTAGATTCGGCGCGCCAGTGAACCCTCGTCCAGCAGGCAGGGATAGGCGCCCAGCCTCATGGTGCCGCCCATGGCATCCACTCCCAGCAGGTCCCGCAGCTTGTAGATGACCCGGTGCGGGACCGCGGGATCGAACTCGGAACTGTTGGCGTCCAGGGAACAGACGTTGCGAGCGAATTCGATCACGATGCATTGCATCCCGAGGCAGATTCCGAAACAGGGCATCCGGCGGACACGAGCATGCCGGATCGCCCGGATCATCCCTTCGATTCCGCGGATTCCGAAGCCGCCCGGAATTAGAATGGCGTCCAGACCTTCCAACCTCGATTCGTAGTCGTCCCCGGTCAGGCCTTCTGAATCGACCCACTGGAGCCGGACCCGGGTCCGGGCCGGAAGTCCGCCGTGGATCAGGGCCTCGCTGAGGCTCTTGTAGGACTCCTCGAAGCCCACGTACTTGCCGATGATCCCGATAGTCACTTCTCCTTCGGGACTTCGGATCCGGTCCATGAGATCTTCCCAGGGACCCAGTTCGATGGGGCGCTCCGGCAGGCGGAGGAGATCGGCAATGATGGCGTCCAGACCCTCCTTGCTATAGACCAACGGGACTTCGTAGATGCATTCCACGTCCTTGGCCGTGATGACGGCGTCTGAAGCCAGATTGCAGAAGAGGGCGATCTTCTGCTTGATCTGCTTGGGAAGCAGTTGCCGGGTGCGGCAGAGAAGAATGTCGGGCTGAATTCCGATCTCTCTCAACTCCCGCACCGAGTGCTGGGTCGGCTTGGTCTTCAACTCTCCGGCCGTCTCGATGAAGGGCACGAGGGTCAGGTGAACGAAGATCGAGTTCTCGTGTCCCACGTCGATCCGCATCTGCCGGATCGCTTCCAGGAAAGGCAGGCTCTCGATGTCCCCGACCGTTCCGCCGATCTCCACCACCACCACGTCGGCCCCGTTCGCCACCCGCTTGATGGTGGCCTTGATCTCGTTGGTGATGTGCGGGATGACCTGGACCGTCTTTCCCAGGTACTCTCCCTGGCGCTCCTTCCGGATGACCGTCTGGTAGATCTTGCCGGTTGTGGAGTTGTTGTCCCGGCGCATCTTGGCGCTGGTGAACCGCTCGTAGTGACCCAGGTCCAGATCCGTTTCGGCGCCGTCGTCGGTCACGAACACCTCGCCATGCTGGAACGGACTCATGGTTCCAGGGTCGACGTTGATGTACGGGTCCAGCTTGAGGAGTGTCACCTTCAGGCCGCGTGCCTCCAGGAGGCACCCGATGGCCGCCGACGCCAGACCCTTGCCCAGCGAACTCAACACCCCGCCCGTCACGAAAATGAACTTGGTCGCCATCCTAGCTCTCCCCTTCCGCCGCTAAGTTCGCGCTTCTCGAATTTGGAAATAAAGAGCCATTTTCAAAGAATGGTCTGACACGTTCCAGATCTTCCCGCGTATCGATTCCCACGCTGTCCTCTTCCACCGTGGCGACCCGAATCGGAATCCGGTTCTCCAGGAACCGGAGCTGTTCCAGCTTCTCGATCTCCTCCAATGGAGACCGGCGAAGCCGGGGCAGATTCAGGAGCAACCGGCGCCGGTAGCCGTAGATCCCCAGATGCTTGAAATAAGGAGCCTCGCCCTCCCGCGCGTAGGGGACCGGGGCCCGGGAGAAGTACAGTGCCCGGCCCTTCGTGTCGGTCACCACCTTCACCACGTTGGGGTCCAAGGCTTCTTCCGGATCCTGAAGAGGAACGCAAGCCGTTCCCACCTGAACCTCCGGATCATGGTCGAAACAGGCACAGACCCGGTCGATGGTCGCGGGCGGGAGCGCCGGCTCGTCACACTGGAGATTGATGAAGACGTCCGCCTTTATCCCCTGCGCCACTTCCGCCACCCGTTCGGTGCCGCTGCGATGCCGGTCCGAGGTCATGACGGCATTGCCGTCCCAGGAACGGACGGATCGAAGAATCCTCTCATCGTCGGTAGCGACCAGGATCCGGTCCAGCCGAGTCGACTGCAATGCGCTCAGATAAACCCAGTGGACCAGGGTCTTGCCCGCGACTTTGAGCAGCGGTTTTCCGGGAAGGCGCGTGGATGCGTACCGGGCCGGAATGACCCCTACGAAGCGCATAGGGAAAGGTATCCCAGCCCGCCGGCCCCTGGCAAGGGGTGTCTATTCGGATGGATTCGAGTCCGTGTCGATCATGTGGGTCGCGGCGGACAGCATTCCGGTCCGTCTCTGGCGCAGCACCACCACCAGGTTCCGGGCGTCCTCCGGAATTGCCGTCTCCAGCGAGGGACTGAACGTCTCGTACTGTCGGAAAGAGACGAGTTCCTGCTCCGAGAAATCCATTTCGAGCGCCTTGGCGAACAGGAAGTTCTCTCCCAGCGGTTCGCCCGATGCGTCGAAGGGAATGCCGAATATCTCCAGGTCGCAACGTTTTCGGCCGGCATCGTCGGAGAAGGTCAGCGCCTGCTTGGGAATAAGAGGTCGCACCACCCATTGTCCGCCGTCGCGGCGGACGGCGAGCCGGAACGGAAAGTCCCGGTAGAGGTCGGGAAACTTGAAGGCGTTGCTCAAGTTGGACTGGGCCGCCTTCTCCGGAGCCACGGTCTCATATCCCCGGCGGTACCGGAGCTTCAGGCCCTTTCGTTTCACCTTGACTTCGATCCGGTGAAACTTGCCGTCCTCCAACTCGGCATCGGGAACGTAACCCAGAAGGTAGTAGGACCGGCTGTCCCGATAGGCCGTCCGTATGGGATCGACGAGTTCGTTTTCGTTGGTGAGAAGGAGGCCTCCCGTGTCGTCGGACAGGGTGGCCAGGAACTCTTGAGTCGACTCCATGTCTCCGATGTCGAAGTACGTGCTGTGCTGGAAGGGCGCCAGCATCAGGCCCCGGGGGTCGATGCTGTAGACCGACACCTGGTTGCGATTGGCCTGATCCACGGCGGAGCGGAGGCTCCTGGCGTAGATGGAGGCCATGTTGCCGATCCTGAGCTTGGACAAACTGGCTGCCCGCGGCCTGTGCAGCCCACGATGCAATTGGTCTCTCCTTCGCTGGATGATCTCCGACACCCTGTGGTAGGCATTGACGGCATAACCTCTCGAGAAGTAAAGCACCCGCTTTCTCCCCGGAAGGGAACCCAGGTATCGGGAAAGGGCGGAGATCGCCCGGCAGGACAGATCGAGGCGGGTTCTCAGGTCCGCGAGGTACTGCTGCGCCTCCATTTCCGCGTAGGATACGGGCACCTCCGGGGGAATATCCCTCCCGAAGCGATTGAAGATCTCATCCACCCGTTCCGCAAACTCCTCCAGGCTGGCCTCTTCACGGCGATAGGGAACCTGATCCAAGGCGGCGTCCAGCTTCTCCAGCTCCCGGGTGAACGGTTGGTCCACCTGGAAGGCGGGCCGAATCGTGACCAGCATGGCCAGGTCTTCACGATCCATTCCCGAGTGCAGAAACTCCCGAATGGCTCCCTTGCTCCGCTCCGCCGAGTCCAGGTCCATGGTCTGGAGATCCAACAGGAAAACGACGTAGCCGCCCTGGCCCCGCTTCGGAACGTCCCGGAGCGAACGGGACGCGCCGGGAGACGGCTCTCCCGGTTGTCCGGCGGGAATTTCTCCCTGTTCCAGCCTGAACAACTGGATCTTCCGGCGCTTCCCGTCCTCCCGAACCTCGACTTCATCCTGACGGATGTCGGCGACGAATCGGCCCTTGCCATCCGTGGCCACGAGGTCGACCAGCACCAATTCCGATTCGGCGCGAAATCTGGGGACCGTGTCCTGCCGCCGCCCGGATTCAGGCCACGCCAAAGTCCCCGGGAGCAGGAACACCACAAGCAGATACGCCGCGAATGAGAAGCCGGCATTCCGCTGAACGCTCCTCACGCCGTGGGCTCTCAAAAGGCCAACTTCCCCTCAAAGACCATGTCCTTGAGTTTGAATTTGCGAGATATTTTCTGGTCTGAAATTCTGGTGACGAACTCGATCGTCTTGTCGCGCAGTTCGACTTCCCGGGCTCTCTCTCTGGGAAACAGAAGGTACAACGCCACCCACCGCTGTTTTTCTCCCAACCTGGCGCCGGCGGGCAGCCATCGCGCTCTTTTTCCGGCCTTGAGATACGACTGCGACCTGACGCCGTCCAGGAACCGATCTTTTTCCGCCGCCTCAACCGGGATCATCCGCGGCGGCAAACCCGACACGCTGACGACAACATGGCTCGAATCCTTCCCCGTCCACTCCCCGTCGTCCGTTTTTGACCTCACCCGGCTCGATTCCGGGATCCGCGACCATGCCCGCTTCACAGGCATCGCGGTTTCCCAACGGACGGTCACCGGAACAAACGAACCGAAGGCGCCGCCGGTACTGTCGAACTGCCTGGACACCGTCTGGTCCTGCACATAGACGGACGCCCCGCGGGAGGTGATCCCCACGGACCCTGGTGAGCCTGCGCGGCGGCCTTCCAGGTCTTTTTCCAACGAGCGATCGTCTGCGGGCCGATAGGACTTCTCGAGCTTGGCTCGTGAGATGTGGAACTGGCGGGCCCAAGGCGACTGGGTCAGGATCTTGGAGACCTGCTCCCGGCTCCATTCCTGGTGGGGAACCTTTTCCCAGAACTTCTTGGCGCCGAGTGTCGGCCCAGCCATCATCAGACCGGCCACCAGACTCAAGATCCAGGACTTCAAGCTGACCCTCGCGTCTATTGGACGGGCAGACCCGGCGAATCGTTCACCACGGCACCGGAACCTTTCCGCGGGAGCGGGGCTCCACACGAACCCGCAGGGCCTCCCCGGCGTCCAGATTGGACCGGTCAGGAATTGACCAGTCTCAATTCCCCGGGGGCGCCACCGCCCAGGCGCTGGGTGTGACGGCGCATTTCCTCGAAGTAACGGACCGCGATCTGGCCGGCGAGAAAGGTCCAGACACCGGCCAAGGAAACGCGCAAGAGGTGCTGCTTCCCCGGAAACCGCCGCAGCAGCCGGTCGCCTCCCTCCCGCACCAGGGCGCCGGACACCAGAAGCGGCAGCAGTTCCCGGGCCCGGCTCCGATTCAGCGGATAGCCGAAGGCTCTGGCGACCTTCAGGATCATGGCCGTCTGAATGGCGCTCAGCGGCAACATGTCGCTGACCGGTATGGGTACGGCTCCCACCAGGGCGGCAGAGAAGGACGCCTGGGTCACGATGGAATTGCAGATGGTCCGGCGGAACCCGGGCAGGCTTCGCGTCAGCGGATAGAGGGCCTTGGGGAGGGCCGAGACGATCGATTTCAGAAGCCGTTCGAGTCTCTCCGGCTGGGCCACGGAAACCGGGAACACGGAGGTGCCCAGAACGCCTCTGGCGGACCGGACCATCCGGCTCGGCTGCCGGACAAGATCCATCTTGCTCAGGACCACCAGCAGCGGCGTCCCGTAACCCTGAAGCCGCTCCAGGAGGCGCCGCGTGGAGAGTGTGGCTTCGAAGCGGCCGTCCAGAACCAGCAGAATGAAATCCGCCTGCTGCAGGTCCCGGGTCAGGTCCGGCGTCCGGTATCCGACGAACTCTTCCACTCCCTGGATGCCGACGGGATGAAAGATGGGCCGCACCGTTTCGTCCTGATCCCGGGTCAGGGCCCGAATCAGCGTCGCCTTCCCCGATTGGGGCATCCCCACGACACTGATCCGCAACTCCTCCTCCGACTGGATCTCCCGCCACTGCCCGCGGACCACCTCCAGGACCTTCTGCATGTTGTCCCCCTGGCGCGGGAGGGTGTCCATGACCGTCTTGAGGCGATACTTGATGTCGTCCGGCAGAAGGAAAGCCAGTTGGTCCAGGAGGTCGAGGACCGGTTCGGGAGCCCAGCCCCGGATACTGCGGAAGATGTCGTCCGGGTTCGGATAGGCTTCAGAAGCGCCCAATGGCGATGACTCGGCCATGAGTCAATTGTATCTCTCGTCTGGAACCGGTTCCAATCTGCGGCGCGGACGGCGCGCCGCAGAGGACACTCGCGCGGCCGGCCCCTATTGCGATCAGATGAACGGATTTCACATCAGGTTCACCGGGTCCACGTCCACGGAGACCTGCTTCAGGTTGGCCCCTTTCCGGGAGAGCTCCTCCCGGCTCGAACGGACGACTTCCAGGGCTTCCGGACGGCGGACGGCCTTGATCAGAATCTGGAATCGGTATTCCCCCTTGATCCGCTCCAGCGGCGCCGGGGCCGGCCCCAGGATCCGCAGCCTCTGATGGGCGCCGATTCGTTTTCGGTGCTCCAACAGGCTCCGGCCGAGCCGGTGGGCCAAATCGAGTGTCGAACCCCGGTCCCGACCCTGGACCAGAAGGCTGACCAGGGCCGAGAAGGGCGGGTATTGGAATCGGCGCCGGAACTCGATCTCCTCCTGAAAGAACAGTGGGTAGTCCTGCCGGCGGGCCGCCTTGAGACTGTAGTGGTTGGGATAGTAGGTCTGGATGACGACCCGGCCGGCACGCTCCCCCCGGCCGGCCCGGCCCGCCACCTGGGTCAGGAGTTGGAAGGTCCGCTCGGCGGCTCGGAAGTCGGGCAGCCTCAAGCCCTGGTCCGCGCTCAGTACGCCGACCAGCGTGACTCCCGGGAAGTCGTGCCCCTTGGCGATCATCTGGGTGCCCACCAGAACATCGGTCCGGCCCCGGCGAAAGTCCGACAGGATCCGTTGCAGGCTTCCTTTGCGCCGCACCGTGTCCCGGTCCAGGCGGCCCACCCGGGCCTCGGGAAACAGTTCCTGGAGCGCCTCCTGCACCTTCTCCGTCCCTTCCCCCAACAGGTGGATGTACCGCTTGCCGCAATCCCGGCAGCGGGCGGGGAGCGAACGGGTGAACCCGCAGTAGTGGCAGAGGAGCCGATTCCGGTCTCGATGGTAGGTCAGGCTGATGCTGCAGTTCCGGCAGCGCTCGGTGTTCCCGCAGCTCCGGCAGAGCAGAGCCGCGGAATAGCCCCGGCGATTGAGCAGGAGCAGCGCCTGGTCGCCGCACTCCAGGCTCTGCCGGAGCGAATCCCTGAGCAGGTCCGAGAGGATCAGCGCCTTGCCGTGCTTCTGAAACTCCAGCCTCATATCCACGACCTCGACCTGGGGCAGGGAGCGGTCCAGAACCCTGCGAGGCAGGACCTCCGGCCGGGGGCGTCCCCGGTCCCGGGACACGTGGTAGATCTCCAACTGCGGCGTGGCGCTTCCCAGCACCACCAGGGCCTGCTCCAATTGTCCGCGTTTCAACGCCGCGTCCCGGGCGTGATACCTGGGCATTTCCCCCTGCTTGTAGGAGGAGTCGTGCTCCTCGTCGACGATGGCGATTCTCAGGTCGGGGACGGGAGCGAAGACCGAAGACCGGGTGCCGATCACGACCCGGGCCTTTCCCTCCCGAATACGCAACCATTGGTCGAACCTCTCCCCCTCGGAGAGGGCGCTGTGAAGAATGGCCACCTCCGAACCGAACCAGCCCCGGAACTGGTTGGAGATCTGGGGGGTCAATCCGATTTCCGGAACCAGCATCAAGGCGCTCCCGCCGGTTCGAACCACCTGGGAAATGGCGTTGAGATAGACCTCCGTCTTGCCGCTTCCCGTGATTCCATGGATGAGCATGCTGTGAAAGCCGCCACCGGACAGCCGCCTTCGAATCTCTTCCAGGATCCTGCTCTGATCCGGGTTCAACGAATGACGCTTGACCGGCGGGGGCGGGTCCGAATCGAGCCACGGGGAGCGGTAGACCCGCTCCGGCTTCAGCACCACGGCGCCCCGTGCCGCCATCGCCTTCAGCGTGCCGCGGGTGGTGCCGGCCTCCCGGACGAATCGGGACACCGCGACCGGGAGCTTCCGGGCGCGCAACAGTGCCAGGAGCTCCCGCTGCCGCCTCGTCAGACCGGATTCCCGGGAAAGATCGACGCTCCGGATCGCCATCCGGGTCTTGACCGGCCAAGACCGGGAGACCGTGGAGGAGGGCTTCGACAGCAGGCCCGGGGGAAGCATGCTCTGCAGGACTTCTCCCAGAGGCGAGAAGTAGTAACGCGCCACCCATTGGCCGAGACTCAACAGTTGGGGAGAAAGGATGGGGTCCCGATCCAGGACCCGCTCCAGATTCTTCAACTCCAGACCGGTGACCCGGGGTGAACCGGAGACGACGATGCCCACCAGTTTCCGGTGGCCGAAGGGGACCAAAACCCGGGTGCCGGCGGCCGGCGGCGTCTCCATCCGATCCGGAACCCGGTAGGTGAACTCCCGGAAGAGCGGGAGAGGTACCGCAACCTGGACGTTCCGGTCCTGCTCGGGGTCTCGGCCGGGGGCAACTTGGGGGCTCGCGGGCATGAGAAACTCGGCCAAGTGCGAAACGTCCCGCCGGCGCCGGCCCTGGTCAAACCAAGGCCGATCCCGGAGCCGGGATCGAACAGGCTACCGGGGTCACGGTGCGTAGTAGGAGCTTCCCAGTTCGGTCAGCTTGGCCCGGATCGCCTTCATGTCCTCCCAGACCTCCCGTTTGGCCCTCGGGTTGCGAAGCAGATAGGAAGGGTGGAACGTGGGAATCAGAAGACCTCCCCGGTAGGGATAAAACTTGCCCCGGATCCGGGATATGGCGGTCTGGGTCTGAAGCAGCGTCTGGGCCGCGTACCTGCCCAGGGCCACGACCAGGAGCGGATCGATGGCTTGGATCTGCTGGAAAAGAAAACCCTCGCACGATTCGACCTCGTCCGGTTGGGGATCCCGGTTTCGGGGCGGCCGGCACTTGAGGATATTGGCGATGTAGACCTGTTCCCGCTGCAGGCCGATGGACTCGATGATGCGGGTCAGGAGCTGGCCGGCCCGGCCGACGAAGGGGATCCCCTGGGCGTCTTCGTCGGCTCCCGGAGCCTCTCCCACGAACATGAGGTCGGCTTCGGGGTTGCCGACTCCGAACACGATGTTTTGGCGCCCCCGGTGCAGTTTGCACCTCGTGCACTCTCCCATCTCCTCCCGGATTTCCGGAAGAGTCGGAACCCGATTCAGGTTTTTCAGGTTGAGATGGGTCACTCCCAACTCGCTGAAGAAGTTCAGTTGATGGACCAGTTCACGCATGCCGGCCGATTCCTCGGGGAAACCTTGGGTTCAGTCTACTACGAGGTGGTGCCAAAACCGCGTGGGAAAGCTTTTAAACCACACCGAACCGATCCAGGAGCCCCTCCCGGTTCCTCCACTCGGGCGCGACACTGACCTGCAACTCGAGCGCAACCCTGCGAACGCCCAGGAAACGCTGGATCTCCTTGCGGGCCCGCGTCCCGATGGTCTTGATCATTCGGCCCGCCCGGCCGATGACGATCTTCTTCTGACTCGCCTTCTCCACCACGATGGAGGCCCGGATCACCACCAGGCCGTCGGTCCGCCGTCCTTCGTCGAACTCCTCCACCAGGACGGCGGTGGAATAGGGAAGCTCCTGCCGGGTGCAATCCAACACCTTCTCCCGAATGAGCTCTCCCACCAGGGATCGCTCCGGCTGGTCCGTCAGGTAATCGTCCGGATACTCGAATTCCCGTTCGGGCAGGTTCCCGGCGATCCGGTCCAGCAGGACCGCCAGGTTGTCCCCCTTGAGAGCCGAGATGGGAATGATCTCCCGGTAGCCGTGACGCTGGTGGTAGAACTCCATCATGGGAAGCAACCGCCCCTTGTTGATGAGGTCGACCTTGTTGAGCAGGAGGAGCGCAGGTTGCCGGATCCGGCGAATCAGGTCCAGGACGTACTTCTCTCCCTTGCCGAAGCGCTCGGAGGCATCCACCATGTGGAGCACCAGGTCGACGGACCTCAGCGCTTCGTAGACCGCCCCCATCATCCGTTCGTTGAGCCGATAGCCGGGGCGATGGACTCCGGGAGTATCCACGAAGATGATCTGGGAGTCCGCCCGGGTCAGGACCCCCAGAATCCGGTGCCTCGTGGTCTGAGGTTTGTCGCTGACGATGGAAACCTTGGAACGGATGAGGCGGTTCAGAAGGCTGGACTTCCCCGAGTTGGGGCGGCCGATCAGGGCGACGAATCCTACCTTGGCCACGTGCCGCTCACGCCACCTGTACCGGGCGGGATGCCAGCCGGTCCTGGATTCGATCCCACAGGAAGGCGGCCACCCGTCTCTTGGTGAGCAGCGGAGATTTCTCTTCCGCTCCCTCCGGGTCCAGCAACAGCACCTGGTTGTAGTCCGACGCGAAACCTCGATCCGGACGGGAGATGTCGTTGGCGACGATCAGGTCCAGACGCTTCCGGCGCAGTTTTTCGACGGCGTTTCGCCGGAGACCGCTGGACTCGGCGGCAAAGCCCACCAGGAACTGGCCGGCTCGTTTCTTCTCTCCCAACTCCATGAGGATGTCCCGAACCGGTCGAAGCCGGAGCGTGCCGAGAGTGCCTTCGTCTTTCTTGATCTTCTCCCGGCATCGGCGGACCGGCGCGAAGTCTCCCACGGCGGCGGCCATGACGACGATCTGCGACCGCTCGAAGCGCCCGCCGACGGCGGCGGCCATCTCTTCGGCCGACCGGACGGCAATCGATTCCACGCCCGGAGGAGGAGGCAGATGAGTCGGCCCCGAAACCAGAGTGACGCGAGCGCCGCGGGACTGGGCCTCCGCGGCGATGGCGTACCCCATCTTCCCCGAGGAACGGTTCGAGAGGAACCGGACCGGATCGATGTCCTCGACCGTGGGCCCGGCAGTAACCAGCACCCGCTTGCCTTCCAACCCCTTCCCCCGGCTCAGGATCCGCAGCGCCCGTTCGACGATGACCTCCGGCTCGGCCAGACGCCCCTCCCCCACTTCTCCACAAGCCAGGTAGCCCGCTTCCGGCTCCACCACGGAGACTCCGCGCCCGCGCAGAATCTCCAGATTGGATTGCGTCGCGGGATGGCGCCACATCTCGACGTTCATGGCGGGAGCCACGACGGTGGGAGTGACGGTGGAAATATAGAGGGTGCTCAAAAAGTCGTCCCCGATGCCGTGGGCGAACTTGGCCAGCGTGTTGGCCGTCGCCGGCGCCACCAGCAACAGTTCGCTGCTGCGGGCCAGGGCGATATGTTCGATGGCCGCCGAGGAATCCCGGAACAGGCTGTCCACAACGCGGTTCCCCGAGAGCTTCTCCAGGGTCAGTGGCCCCAGGAATCTCTTGGCATGCTCGGTCATCACCGGGAGCACCTCGCACCCCCCCTCCTGAAGCAATCTCAGGATGACGGCGGATTTATAGGCCGCGATGCAGCCGGTGACGCCCAGAACGATTCGCATGGGAACTCAGTAGGCTTCGCCGCCGTCGAATTCGATCTCGTCCGCTTCCTCGTCCGCTTCCTCCAGGATTTCCCAGGTGATGAGTCCCTGTTGCGCCTCCTGGATAGCGATGTGGGCCGGCTTCGGGGACTTCTCGTCGACCATGGGAGGGTAGCCGTTCTGTAGCTGCTTGGCTCTCTCGGCCGCCACCAGAATGAATCGGAACTTGCTGTCGTACTCGTCGGGAATGTCTATGATCATTGGGCCTCCTTGAACGTTCCTACCACCTCTTGGATCCGCCTGGTGTTCCGGACCGGGGCGCCGGAATCGGATTCGTGGGAACCGACCACCGATTTCAACTCCAGCAAGGCGTCCTTGAGGGAATCGTTGATTATAGCGTATCGGTACTGGTTGTAGGCGCCAACCTCCTCGGCCGCCCGCTCCATGCGCCGCCGGATGACCGCCAGGCGATCCTGCCCCCTGTGGGTCAGGCGGCGCTCCAGTTCCCGCCTGGATGGCGGAAGGATCAGGATCGTCAGCGCGTCCCGAACCTGATCCATGATCTGGCGAGCCCCTTGCACGTCGATGTCCAGTAACACGTCCTTTCCCGAATCGAGACAGTCTCTGACCCACTCACGGGAAGTGCCGTAGTAGTGGCCGTGAACCCGGGCATGCTCCAGAAACCGGTCACGGGCCACCATCTCGCGGAATTCGGGTTCGGAGACGAAAAAATATTCGACGCCGTGACGTTCGCCCTGCCGCGGCTGCCGCGTGGTGTGACTGACGGAGAAGCGGATCCGCTCGACCTGCTCCACCAGGGCCCGGCCCAGACTGGTCTTGCCGGCTCCCGAGGGGCCGCTCATAACGATCAATCTGCCTGCCATGGCGTGGATTTCGCCTCCGAAACGCTCGATGATCGGCCGGGCTCCCCGACGCCGGACCGCGAACCGTTATTCTACATTCTGGACCTGTTCCCGGACCTTCTCGACCTCGCCCTTCGCCTCCAGGGCCAGGCTCGAGACGTGGGGCAGAGAGCTCTTGGCCAGGATGGTCGTCACTTCCCGGTGCATTTCCTGGCACAGGAAATCCAGGTTCTTTCCCCTGGGTTCGGATCCCGGCTCCCGGAGCTGATGGGAGAAACGGCCCAGGTGGCTGCGCAAGCGGGTGATCTCCTCGGAGATCTCCGCCCGGGCGGCATAGTACGCGATCTCTTCGGCCAGGCGGCCCTGATCCGGAGAAAAGGAGAGGTTCATCTCCTCCAAGCGTTTCGTCAACTTGGCGCGAGCCAGATCGAACACCTCTGCGGCGTGTCCTCCAATCTCCTTGACCGTCCTTTCGAGGGACTGGATCCGCGCCGTCAGGTCTTCGAGCAATCGCGCTCCTTCCGCCTGGCGGGCTTCCACGACCCGATCCAGGGCCTCGCCGGCCACTGCCAACAGATCGTCGGCGCATTGTTGGATCTCGGCTCCCGGCTGGTTGGCAACCAGCGTGCCGGACAGCCGCAGACAGTCGGCCGCGTCCAGCTCTCCGCCGACGCCCAGGGACCGGAGGCGCTCCACCATCGCCAGGTAGTTCTTCACCAGGTCATCGTCGATCCGGTAACGGGCCTGGGATTTCCAGGTGATCTCCAGCGACAGGTCCACCCGGCCCCGGCCCAGTTTCCCCCGGACGACCTGGCGCATTCGTGCTTCCAGGAACCTGGCTCCGCGCGGGAGTCTCAGCTTCATGTCCAGGTATCGGCCGTTGAGGGTCCGGACCTCCACCGAGACTTCCATGGTCTCGAGGGTCCTTTCCGCTTGTCCAAAACCGGTCATGCTGTACATGGTCTCTCCGTCGGTTTCATGCTTGCGGTTCAGACTGCAGCCTGTGCAGCCGGCGGTAGGAGGCGGAGCGCTCCAGAAGAGTCTCATGGCCTCCCACGTCCACGATCCGGCCCTCCTCCATGAGTGCGATCCGATCCGCCAGGAGCACTGTAGACAGGCGGTGAGCGATGACCACGGCGGTCCTCTCGCGGAGGAGATTCAGAAGGGCTTCCTGGACCAACCGCTCCGACTCGGCGTCCAGGGCGGAGGTCGCCTCGTCCAGAATCAGGATGGGGGCATCCTTCAGCAACGCCCGGGCAATGGCGACCCGCTGCCGCTGGCCCCCGGAGAGCCGGGTTCCCCGCTCGCCGATACGGGTTTCGTAGCCTGCGGGCAGGGTTTCGATGAATTCATGGATGAATGCCATGCGGGCCGCTCTTCTGACCTGGGCATCGCCGCAGCCGGGAAGCCCGTACGCGATGTTGTTCCGGATCGTGTCGTCGAACAGAAAGGTCTCCTGGGGAACGAGGGCGATCTGCCGCCGCAGGGAATGGAGGGAGACCGTCCGGATGTCCGTGCCGTCGATGGAGATCCGTCCCGCAGAGGGGTCATGGAAACGGGGAAGAAGGCTGGCCAGTGTGCTCTTGCCGGCTCCGCTGGTCCCCGCCAGCGCCAGGATCTCGCCGCGGGCCAGGTTCAGATTGATCCGCCGCAGCACGGAAACGTCGCCCTGCCGGTAGCGGAAGGAGACGTTCTCGAAGGCGACGGATCGGGAAAACGGGGCGATTTCAACGGCCGCGGGAACGTCTTTCACCCCGATTTGCGAGCCCAGCAGGTCGAAGATCCGGCTGGACGCTGCGAAAGCCTGTTGAAAATTCAGGTGCATTCTGGAGAGTTTCCTGACCGGCTCATAAAGGCGAAACAGGGCCGCCAGGAAAACCACCAGGATCCCGATCCCCAGTCCTTCCTGAACCTGCCGGTTGGCGTAGAACAAAAACGGCACGAAGGAAGCGTATCCGAGGAACTCGACCATGGGCGATGCCAGGGCCGAGAGCCGGGCCCCCTTGAGATTGGCGTGGACCAGGTCGCCGATGGAGCGGCGAAAGCGTTTCTTCTCGTAGTTCTCCATGCCGAAGGCCTGGACGATCTTCTGGCCGGCCAACGTCTCCTGCAACAATTGGGACAGCCGCGCCAGGTTTTCCTGGCTCTCGTGGCTGACGCCCTTCATCTTCCGTCCCAGGCGTGCCGCCAACCCCAGAACCACCGGAGCCATGAGCAGCGCCAGCACGGACAACACCCAGTTGATGTAGACGATCAGTCCCAGGAAGAACAGCAGGAGAAACACCTGGCGCAGGAAGTCGGTCAGCGACTTGCTGGCCGCTTCCAGCACCCGTTCGGTGTCGTTGAGCACCCGCGACATGAGCTGTCCGGTGGGTTGATCGGAAAAGAAGGCGGCGGACTGGTGAAGCAGCCGCCCGTAGAGCCGATTCCGCAACAGGGCCACCACATTCTGCCCGCTGTAACTCATGAGGTACTCGGCAAAATAGAGGAGGAATGCCTTGAGCAGGGACAACCCGACCAGGAGAAAGGCGATCTGGCGAAGGCTGCCGGCGCCGACGCCCAGGTGTTCCTGCAGAAAATCAAACTTGGTCTGGACCGCCCCTGCCGTTCCGGCCTCCGGAGCCAACTGGTCGAAGATCGGCTTCAACAGCACCGTGATGAGCCCGTCCAGACCGCCGCTGACGAACAGCAGAACGAAGCCCAGGAAAAGCCAATGGGCGGTCGGCAGGATGTAGGGAATCAGCTTTCGCAGGTCCGGCACGCAGGGATTCTAACCGGAACGGGAAAAGGAGGGGCGATTTCCAAATCGCCCGCGGGACACATTTCGCAATGTTCCAAGAATGGGCGGTTGGGAAACCGCCGCCCCGGTGTGGGAATCGGCGGTTAGGAAACCGCCGCCCCGGTGGGAAACCGCCGCTCCCGTCACCACTTCCAGCCGGACTTCAATTCGTCGTTGATCACCGCCCCTTCGGGCCAATCTCCCTGCCACAGGGCGATGACGCACTCGGCGGCTTCCATCCCCATGGCGATCACCGAGGCCTCGTCGCCGCCGGCCTGGTGAGACGTGACCAGAACGTTGGCCATCCGCAGCAGGGGATTGTCCGGATCCGGCGGCTCCTGCTCCATGACGTCGAGGCCGGCAGCCCGAAGCCGCCCCGACCTCAAGGCTTCCAGCAAGTCCGTCTCATTGACCAACGGACCTCGAGCCGTGTTGATGAGAATGCTCCCCGGCTTCATTCGATCGAACGCCTCCTTCCCGAAGAAGTGCCGGGTCCGGTCCGTCAGCGGACAGTGCAGGGTGATGAAATCCGACCTCTCCAGGAGTTGTTCGAAACTCAGCAGTTCGATGCCGTGGGCGCGAACGAATTCCTGGTCCGGGAAGATCTCGTGGGCCACCACCTTCATGCCCAGCGGGATGGCCCGGACCGCCGTGCTGCGGCCGATCCGCCCCAGCCCCACGATTCCCAAGGTTTTTTCTCTCACCGTGCCCAGCGTCCGGCGCGGCCATCGTCCCGCCGCGATCTGCCTGGAAGTGGAGACGATGGAGCGGACCGTGGCCAGCAGCAGGGTGATGGCGTGCTCGGCCACCGCCTCATGATTGGCCGAGGGCGTCACCGTGACCGGGATTCCCCGCCGGGTCGCGGCGGCGACGTCCACCCGGTCGAAACCGACGCCGGCCCGGGCGATGACTCGCAGTTCCGGTAGACCGTCCAGGACCGCAGGCGTGAAATACTCCCCGCCCGCGATGATGGCCTCGATCCCCTTCAACTGACGGATGGTCTCCTCGTCACCCGTCAGACCCATGACCAATTCCGGGTTGGTGGGATAGCGCACCTCGAAGCCGGCCCGTTCCAGAAGGCCGGCGAAGGGAGAAGGCCGATGCTGCATGCTGGTGGGGGTGATCATTACTTTCGGCATGGTTTTTTCCTCGATGAATGGTCCGATTCACTTGCCGCGGGACTTCAATGGAAGCGCTCCGGTTCCAGGCGGGACAGGTCCTGGCCGGCGCCCTCCCCGGCGGCGATTTCCGAGATCAGTTTTCCCGTGACGGGCCCCAGAGAGATGCCGATGGTGGAGTGGCCCGTCGCCAACAACAGGTTGTTCCACTTCCGGGTCCGCCCGATGAAGGGAAGCCCGTCCGGAGTCAGCGGCCGCAGGCCTCTCCAGATTTCGTGCAGGTCCAACTCCTTCATGCCGGCCAGATGCGTCCGGGCGGCCCGCAGGATAGCCTGGACACGGGGAAGGTTCACCGAAAGGTCCAGACCGGCCAGTTCCAAGGTTCCGCCGAAGCGCAGCTTGTCTCCCATGGGAGTGGCGGCCACCTTGGCCTCCGCCAGCATCAAGGGGACCCGTGGCGTGTTGGCGGGAGCCCTGACCGTCACGCTGTACCCCTTGGCGGGCTGCACGGGGACATCCAGCCCCACGGTTCGAGCCACCAGGGGAGACCAGGATCCGGCGGCGAGCACCACCTGTTCCGGCCGCAGGTCCCCTCTCGTGGTCACCACCCGCGTGACCCGCGTCCTGGAGGTCTTCATTTCCAGCACTTCGGTCCCGGTCCGGAAGACCGCCCCCGCGCGGCGGGCGGCATCCGCCATCTGGTGGACGAACCGGTGCGGGATCAGATGGGCGTCTTCGGGAAAGTGGATTCCGGCGATGATGGACGGCTGCACGTTCGGCTCCATCTCACGCACCCGAACCGTGTCCAGCAGAGTGGATTCGAGACCGAACTCCCTCAGGAGCCGGGCTTCCGCCAGGGCTTTGGCCAGAAGCCGCTCGGACCGGAAGATCTGCAGCCACCCCTTTTGCCGGAAACCGAACTCCAGTTCTCCCCGGTCCGCCAGGCCCCGATACAATTCCAGGCTGGCATTCGAGAGATCCCGGAGAACGGGGATCCCCTTCCTCATTGGTTCGTCCCGGGAGGCCTGTTGAAACCACCAGAGCCAGCGCACCAGGTCGAGGTCGAGGCGGGGCTTGATGTAGAAGGGGCTGACCGGGTCCAGCAGCCATCGAAGACCCTGGCTCAACACCCCCGGAGCGGCCAGGGGGACCGAGTGGCTGGGGACGATCAGCCCGGAATTCCCGTAGGAACTCCCGGAGCAGATCTCTCCCCTTTCGACCAGGGTGACGGCGCATCCCCGCTGTGCCAGGAAGTAAGCGGAGCAGACGCCGATGACGCCGCCGCCGATGACGAGAACGTCGGTTTTCTCCGTCATCCGCCTTTCACCTTCGATCTTGGCCTCAACGCCCGCGCAACCTACACCCGGGACGGTTCCAAGACAAGCCCTCGAACCGCGGGAGATGAGACGGGGAGGCGTTCGTCCGCCATTCCTCAGATCTTGATCCGCTGCAGTTTCTCGATGGCTCGCGGCAGTTCGTCGGTCTCGAAATGAGGCCAGGGGAGGGATTCGCCTTCGCCGTCCACCGCTTCGACTCCGGCACCGGGACCCAGAACCTCCCCCACCCAGGTGGCCTGAATGCCCCGGTCTTCCAGTGCTCCCTCCAGCCGCTGGCGCGAATCGGCCCGGCAGACGATGATGAGGCTGCCGGAGCCGATGAGCCCCAGGGGATCGATGCCCAGCAGGCGGCAAATCCGGGCCGTCTCGGGGAAGACGGGAATCCGGTCGGCCCGGACGCGAATGCGATGGCGCCCGGCACGGGTCAATTCGTCCAGGGCCGTCGCCGCTCCTCCTTCGGTCACGTCGTGGAGAGCCGAAACTCCTCCCGACTCCAGAACCGTCTCCGCCTCCTCCAGGACGCTGATTCCGGGGGAGAAGAGGAATTGTTCGCAACGGGAGACCTCGTCGGCGGGAACTCCCAGGCTTTCCAGGGCCGGACGGAATTCACGGGCCAGGATGGCAGTCCCCTCCACCGCCAATGCCTTGGTCAACAGGATCTGGTCACCGGGGCGCATCCGGCTCTTGTCCACGAGCCGGCTCCGGGTGGCGGTTCCCACCATCTGCCCGACCGCCACCGGTTTGGTGACCGAGTCGGTGACCTCGGTGTGCCCTCCGCAGAGAGTCACTCCCAGCCGGCCGCACCAGCGCCGGAGACTCGCCATGAGCCGTTTGACCTGTTCGCCGGTGGTTCCCGGAGGGAACAGGAGCGTTGTCAACAGCCAGCGGGGAGTGCCCCCGGACGTGGCCACGTCGTTGGCGTTGACCACCAGGGTGTAGTACGCCATCTCGTCGGTGGCGAAGGTGATGGGGTCCGACTTCAGGATCAGGACCTCATCCTCCCTGCCCAATGCCACGGCGGCCGTATCCTCTCCCACGCCGGGACCGATGAGAAGCGAAGGATCACCCGGCTCCCGCTCATTCAGGATCCGGTCGAGCAGTTCGTTGGGGAGCTTTCCCGCCGCCAGGGGAGACCGCTCGCGGACCAGGGCCCCCACCTGGGACAGATTCTCGACCACGTAGTCCGGGGCCGGGGTCCCGGGCGGCTCCATCCGGCCATTGGTGAGGAAGACCGTGGGGGACCCGGCTCGGAAGCCGGCGGTTATGTCGAAGTGGAAATCTCCCACCACCAGCGTCTCGGCGGCACTGACTCCCATTTTCCCGGCTGCGAGCCGGATCCCCTCGGGGTGCGGCTTGGGCAGGATGTCATCGTCCCGGGTGATGATGACGTTGAAATCGGAGAGGCCGATGGAGGGAAAGTTTTCCAGCGCACGGACGACCGCACCGCGGCTGTTCCGGCTCACGACGGCCAATGGCAGCCGCCGCGCCTGAAGCTCCCGAATCAACTCCTCGGCGCCTTCATTGGGCCGCGACCGGACCGCGCCCTCCGTCTCGAAGCGGTCGAGGACACTCAAGCAGTGCCGGCGGCGATCCGGAGGCAGTCCCTGAATGTATTCCAATATGGGGGCGCCCGCCGGACTCGCCAGTTCCTGCCGCAGTTGTTGGAAGTCGAGGGAACCCGGCCGCGTGAGAGTGCCGTCGAAATCGAAGAGGATCGCCCGGATGGTCCGAATCGGAGTGTCCTTCACTCGCCTGCACTACGGCGGGCCGCCGTCTCGCCATGAAGCCTCAAGGGATGCCGCCTCGCGAATTCGAAGACGGCCTCCATTTTTCGGCCGATGGCCAGAAGGTCCGCCTCCCGGTTCGGGGGCGCCACCAACTGGAAGCCCAGGGGAAGTCCCGCCTCGGAGAGGCCATAGGGCAGAGTCAGCGTGGGCAGCCCCGTATAGGTCCAGATCAGGCTGAAGCGAGGGTCTCCGGTGGCTTCGATTCCGGCCGGCGCCGCTCCCGGCGCCGAAGGACACAAGAGGACATGGAACTCACCGAAGAGGCGTTCGACCTCCGTCCGGACGCGTTTCCGGTGGCTCCGGACCCGCTCCAACTCCGACGCCGCGACCCTGGCGCCCCTCCGGATCAAGGCCCTCAATTTGGGAGGATAGGAATCTCCAAAGACCCGGTACAGGCCACCGTGCACCACCGCAGCTTCGGCCGCCACCAGCGTCCAGTGGTTGTCGTGGGCCTCCTCGCAGCAGGAAGGCAGCTCGGCGGAAGACACTTGCAGTCCCGCCGATTCCAGCCGGCGTCCCACCTGCGCCAAAGCCGAGAGCATCTCCGGATCGGCGGCCTTCACCTTCTGGTCGGGCAGCAGGCCGACCCGGATCGACGCCGGCGGCGACGCCGGCGGCTCGCCGGAGAAGACCTGGTATGCCTCCAGGGCATCGGCAACATCAGCCGTAAAGAACCCGAGGGTGTCGAAGCTGGGAGCGAAGGGGAAAACGCCTTCGATGGGAATCCGCCCATAGGAAGGCTTCAGGCCCACGACCCCGCAATAGCTGGCGGGCCGGTTGACGGAGGCGACCGTTTGACTCCCCAATCCCAAGCGGATCATCCCGCAGGCGACGGCGGCGGCCGAGCCGCTGCTGGAGCCGCCCGGCGTGTGATCCGGGTTCCAGGGGTTTCCGGTGGGTCCGGGATCGAAATAGGCGAACGTGGTGGTCACCGTCTTGCTGAGGACGAAGGCGCCGCGGGCCCGGAGGGTTTCGACCACGGCGGCGTCCCGGGCGGCGGGGCGCCAGGGAACGAAGCCGGCGTTGGAGCGCGTCACCAGCCCCTCCACGTCCACGATGTCCTTCACACCCAGGGACCATCCCGCCAACGGGCCGGACCCGGCCGCGGCAAAGCGCTGCCGGGCGGACGCCTCATTCCAATCCACCAGAGCCCGCACTCGGGGCTCCCAGGCCCGAACCGCCTCCAAACGGGATTCAAACTCCTTCGGATCGCTTCCCGGAATCATGACATTCACTCCAGTCGAACCAGTTCTCGATATTCGCGCTCAGCAGTCCGTGGTGAAAGTCCCGCCAGTACCGGGACCGTTCCTGCACCCGCCGGACAAGGCGTTCCGGAGGGAGTATACCGGGAGTATGTGGTGTCGGCCGACATCGACGCAGTCCTCGGGCTGCATTGTTTTTCGCGGGTCTTGGATTGACGGGTTGTGCTCAAAGATGGATATTCGGTAACAGTTCTCCGGAAAGCCGAGGCGGGCGATGCGCCGGGGTGCAACCGCACATTTCCGAAATGGAGGTCGTGATGCAGGCTTGGTTCGGAAAAACGATGGCAGGGGTTCTCATGGGTCTTTGCGCAAGTGGTGCACACGCCCAAACCGGGAGCCAGGCGTACAGTTTGTCGGCCAAAGTTCTTAGGGAAGGTCTGAACAAGTCGATTCAAGGGACGTGAGAGCCGTTATTGTTT
>JAPPLF010000005.1 GCA_028874215.1 Acidobacteriota bacterium | reverse complement strand
ACATCGCGCGCCACGTCGACTCCACGGTGCACAAGTTCGAGGAGTGGGGCCTTCCGATCATGAGGGACCCGGAGACCGGGCGTTATCAGCGGGAAGGCAAGTGGCAGATCATGATCCACGGCGAGAGCTACAAGCCCATCGTCGCCGAGGCCGCCCGCAAGGCCGCCGCCGAGGTCTACAACCGGATCATGGTGACCCACCTGCTGACGGACCGGACCAAGCCCAACCGCGTCGCAGGCGCAGTCGGGTTCAACGTCCGCAGCGGGGAGTTCTACATCTTCCGCGCCAAGGCCGTGATCGTCTCCGCCGGCGGCGCGTCGCACATCTTCAAGCCGCGCGCGGTGGGCGAAGGCATGGGGCGCACCTGGTACGCGCCCTGGAGCAGCGCGTCGGCCTATGCGCTGCCGATCCTGGTCGGCGCCAAGATGACCCAGATGGAGAACCGGATCGTCCTGACCCGCTTCAAGGACGGCTACGGGCCGGTCGGCGCCTACTTCCTCCACCTCAAGACCTACACCGAGAACGCCTACGGGGAGGAGTACGAGTCCAAGTGGTACGACCAGACCAAGGCGCTGGTCGGCGACTACATCGACATGCACCCGGTGCCGACCTGCCTGCGCAACCATGCCTTCCTGGAGGAGGTCAAGGCCGGCCGGGGCCCCATCCGCATGGTGACGAAGGAGGCCTTCGCCGACCCGCACAAGGAGCAGGTCGGCTGGGAGAATTTCCTGGGCATGACCATCGGGCAGGCGGTGGTCTGGGCGTCTCAGAACATCGATCCGAAGTACACCAACCCGGAGCTGACCACGTCGGAGCCCTACGTCATGGGCTCGCACGCCACGTGCTCGGGCGCCTGGGCGAGCGGCCCGGAAGACTGCGCGCCGGCGGACTACCAGTGGGGCTACAACCGGATGATGACCGTCGACGGGCTGTTCGGCGCCGGCGACACCATCGGCGGCTCCGCCCACAAGTTCTCGTCGGGGTCCTACACGGAAGGCCGGATCGCAGGCAAAGCGGCGGTCAACTACGTCAACGACCTGAAGGGCGAGCAGCCGCAAGTCAGCGAGAAAGAGTACGAAGACCTCAAGACGGTCATCTATCAGCCCCTGGAGACCTACCGGGTCAATCGCAACGAGATCGTCGCGGGCACGGTCTCGCCGAGCTACATCCTGCCGATTCACGGCCTCCAGCGTCTCGAGAAGATCATGGACGAATACGTCGGCGGCATCAGCGCCAACTACACGACGAACGAGCCCATGCTCACCCGCGGGCTGGAGCTGCTGAACATGCTGAAGGAGGACCTCGACCATCTTGGGGCCGAGGACCTGCACCAGCTTCAGCGGGCGTGGGAGCTTCACCACCGGGTCGTGGCCTCGGAGGCCGTGACCCATCACACGATGTACAGGACCGAAACGCGCTGGCCGGGATACTACTACCGGGGCGATCATCCAAAGCTGGATGACGGCGACTGGCACTGCTTCACCCTGTCCCGCTACGACCGAGACTCCGGGGAATGGGCGATGGAGAAGGCCCCCGTCTACCACATCGTGGATTAGCCCTACCCGACCGGGCGGGATCGTGCCCCGTTGCGGCACATTCGGGTCTCCGCTCGTCGCGCAGTCTAAGCCCCCCCTCCTCACCCCGGCCCTCTCCTCCCCTCGGGGGAGGAGAGGGAGAACGGGCGGCGCCGTTTACGTCCCCCTCCGCCCTCCCGGGCCGCAGGCCCGGCCGGCGCGACTGCACCGCGCGCGAATGCGCGTAGGCAAGCGAGCGGAGCGAGCGTCCGATCCCAGGGGTTCCTGACCATTCCAAGTTGTTCCCATATCTCGTGTGTATTCAGAAGGTTGGTGGTGATATCGGCCCTTGCGTTCCAAACTGTTCTCTCCCATTATCGATTCAGTTGTGGGACGCAGTGTGGGTGGGAACTTCATGGGATTCCAAGGTAGCGCCGCCGAGAAAACCGCCAGACCGGGACGCCTCAACGCAGCCTTCGTCCGAACCGTCAGCCGACCGGG
>JAPPLF010000004.1 GCA_028874215.1 Acidobacteriota bacterium | reverse complement strand
AGGCCAGGTTGCACTGGAACGGACTCGTCTCGTGGTCGATGTCCTGTCCCCACGACAGGATCCCGGCCTGGATCCTGCGCTGGTGGCCCGGCGCAATGACCATCAGTTGGTGCCTGTCCCCTCTGTCAAGCACCGCGCGCCACAGCTTCTCGGCGTGCAGCGTGGCGTCGCGAAGATAGATCTCATACCCCTTCTCGCCTGAGAACCCGGACTGGGAGACCACGACGGAACACCCCGCGATCTGCGCCTCGAGAATTCCGTAGTAGGGGATGTCCCGGATGCCCGCGCCCACCAGGTCGGTCATGAGATCGAGCGACTTCGGTCCCTGGATCTGCAAGGGACAGACGTCGATCTCGTCGATCTCCACCTCCATCCGAAGCCCGACGTTCACGCCCTGGAGCCAGTACAGGAGGTCGGAATCGGCAAGCGAGAACCAGAACTCGTCCCTGGAGAGCCGCAGCAGCACCGGGTCGTTGAGAATGCCGCCCTTCTCGTTGCAGACGATGACGTACTTCGCGTGCATCGGCTCGATGCGCGTCGCGTCCCGGGTGATCACGTAGTCGGTGAACCGTTCCGCATCCGGCCCCTTGACGCGGATCTGCCGCTCCACCGCGACGTTCCACAGCGTGACGTCCCGGGTCAGCGCCTCGTGCTCCGCCGCCGCGCCGCCGTCCTCGGGCCGCACGTAGCCGCGGGGGTGGTAGATGCGGTTGTACACGGTGGCCCGCCAGCAGCCCGCTTCATGCGACAGATGCCAATAGGGGGACTTCCGGACCCGGGTGGAAATGAGCAGCTCGGTCGGCGTGCGGCCGCTCTGGCGAAGGTTGATCGGGACGATCCTGTCGGACTGGTCCACGCTGATCGGTTGATGCATGGTCGATCCCCTCAATCCGTTGTGACCGGCCCGGAACATGCACTGCAGCAACGGCTCCGGGCATCCGTGCGTTGAGCCTCCAACGCACGTGAACGATTCCCGGCATTAGGTGCGCTTTTCCTGCGCCTGTCAAGCAGCGGGCCCGGGCAGGCGTCCTTGACAAGGCCCTGCGCCTTCAATCACGCTGGAACTAAAGGAAGCCTGCTCAGGAGAGTGGCAAACATGCAAAAAATGGCACAGGTGAGCGGTCCCACGGTGAGCTTCACGAGTATGGCGGACGGCACCCGCGAGGATTACGAGTTGCTCGGGCGCCACGAGAAGGAGTTCGCCGCCGGCACCGCGGACCGGGTGTTGGCGTATCTTCGCGAGTTGTCCGGTTCGCTCGCCGGCTACCAGGTCGACCGGCTGGAGCATTCTCTGCAGACCGCGACCCGCGCCTACCGCGACGACGCGGACGAGGAACTGGTGGTGGCGGCGCTCCTGCACGACATCGACGACATGCTGGCCCCGCACAGCCACGGCGAGCTGTCCGCGCTGCTGCTGCGCCCTTACGTGACCGAGCGAACGTACTGGATCGTCCGGCACCACGGCCTTTTCCAGCTCTACTACTACGCCCACCACGTGGGCGGCAACCGCAACGCGCGCGACAAGTACCGCGATCATCCCTGGTATCGGGACGCCGTGGACTTCTGTCACCGCTGGGACCAGTGCGCGTTCGATCCCGACTACGATTCGCTGCCGCTGGAGTTCTTCGAGCCGATGGTGCGCCGCTTGTTCGCGCGCAAACCGTTCAGCCTGGCGCCGAGGAAGCGTTCCTGACCACGGCCGCGCCTGTAACCGGGCGGCGCCAGGATGTCCGCCACGGGCTCTTGGCCCGTCAGTGTCCGGCGATGATGTCCTGAAGCTTCTGGCCCTTTTCTTTCCAGAAGGAGTAGAGGATCCCCAGGTCGCCGCCCATGATGAAGTGGCGCACGCCCATGTCCAGGTATTGGCGGGCGTCTTCGGGTGAATGGATTCCGACCTTCGGCTGAACTCCCATTTTGAGGGAGGTTCGGATCACCCGGTTCTTGGCCGCCGTGACTGCGGGATCCTCCCATTGCCCCGGCTTGCCGATGTTCAGGGAGAAATCGGCGGCGCCGAACTGGACCATGTCGATTCCCTCCACATCCAGAATGGCCTCCAGGTTGTCCACCGCCGATTTCTTCTCGATCATGAGGGCCACGACCGAGTTCTCCAGAATGCTCACGTAGTTGGCCGGACCGTCCAGGAAGTAGCGGGCCACGCGACGGTCTCCATAGCCCTGATGCCCCACCGATCCCGGGGTCTCGGCCTTCATGGCGGCGACGCACTGACGGGCTTCCTCGGGCGTTCGGACGTCGGCGAAGAGGACGTTCTGGATGCCGGCGCCGATCGCCCGGGCGGCCATGAAGGTCCTCGGCTCCTGGTCGATCTTGATCATGGCGGACAGATGGGGGAACAGTTCCGTGACACGGGCGAAGTGGTCCATCCAGTGCAGGTCGTAGGGG
Organism: Acidobacteriota bacterium; assembly: GCA_028874215.1. NCBI lineage: Bacteria > Pseudomonadati > Acidobacteriota > Acidobacteriota bacterium. The sequence continues at coordinate 1,954 of JAPPLF010000004.1, read as the reverse complement.
ACGTATTCGGCCTCGAACTCCACGTAGTCGATGGTGCCGGCGTGTCCCAGCATCTCCACCACGTCGGGCGAGGAGGTGTAAATGTTGGTGGACACCGTGGTCTCACCGGCGTCGAGCTTCTGGCGCAGTCGGTTGGGTTTCATTTTTGTCTCCTTTTTCCGTGAGCAAGGGTGACAGAATGATCTGTCATTATGGTTGCCGCTCTTCAGCAGACTGGATGGAAACGGGCCATGTCTTCCGCACCCATTCGAGGCCGCGGTGCCGCCGGGAATCCGGCCAACCGTTTCGAGCCGATCCACTACGTTTCCGACAGGGAAGATGAAGAGACTCACCCCGATACCCGTCTCTACAAGGACACCAGCCGGACCATCCTGGCCCGGAACCAGAGCCCGGACGTGGGTTTCGAATTCAGCGTGAACCCCTACCGGGGCTGCGAGCACGGATGCGTCTACTGCTACGCACGTCCTTACCACGAGTATCTGGGGTTCTCGGCCGGTCTGGACTTCGAGACCCGGATCCTGGTCAAGGAAGACGCCCCGCAGTTGCTGCGGCAGGAACTCAGATCCCCCAAATGGGAGCCCCAGACCATCGCCATCAGCGGGGTCACCGACGCCTACCAGCCGGCGGAACGCCGCTTGGGGATCACCCGGGCTTGTCTGGAAGTCCTGGTGGAGTTCGGCAATCCGGCGGCCGTCGTCACCAAGAACCATCTGGTGACCCGGGACGCCGACCTGCTTTCGGAACTGGCGGCGAAGGACGCGGCGTCGGTAAACCTGTCGATCACCACACTGGATGCCAAGCTTCAGAGGACGATGGAGCCCCGGGCGTCCACACCGTCGGCCCGGTTGGCGGCGGTTCGAGAACTATCGGAGCAGGGAATTCCGGTCCGGGTGATGGTGGGGCCCGTCATCCCCGGTCTCACGGAGCATGAGATTCCGTCGATTCTGGAGGCGGCCTCCGAGGCGGGAGCCGTCGCGGCATCTTACATCCTGCTGCGGCTTCCCTATGGAGTGAAGAATCTCTTCGAGTCCTGGTTGGAACGGTGCTATCCCGACAGGAAGAAGCGGGTCCTCAACCGGATCCGGGAGACACGGGGAGGGAATCTCTACTCCTCCGAGTTTCACGAGCGAATGAAGGGCACCGGTGTCTACGCCCGCCAGATCAGAGAACTGTTTCAGGTCACCTGCCGCCGGCTGGGGCTCAACCGGAAATCCATGGCCCTGTCGGCGGCCGCGTTTCGCCGCCCTGGAGAGAAGCGGCAGTTGGACCTGTTTGCCGGTTAGAACAACCCTGCGTCCCGCCATACGGTTGAGAAGTCCGCACGATACCGAGAAGTGACCATCACCGGGTCACGGCGTCATCACGGCGATGCCAGGAAGGCGAAAGCGTTCGAAGTCGGAAACATTGTAGGTGAGTATCCGGTTCGTGGATGCCTTTTGTGCACACTGCGCCAGTGCATCGTAGATCGCACCGCTTGCGAGTCCTAGTTTGGCAACCTGCCGAAGAACGCTATGGTAGTCATCGACGGTGAGTTCGATCACCGTCAAGCGCTCAGAGAGGCTTTCCTGGACCAAAGCTCGCGCCTCGCCAGGCAGGACGCGCGTCGGCAACGGCAGGGCAGTCAGCGTCGCATAACACTCAGCCAAAGTATGGGTGGAGCAGAACCCCTGGTGCCTTCCACTGGTATACCGGTGAAGAGCGCCGAAGGCGGCCTCGTGATTCCCAAGCTGGTCGACCACTGCAGTAACGAGTACCGAGCCATCGAACAACGTGCGTATCAATCCGCGACCTCCGGCGGCGTACGCCGACCTCGTGCGTCTCGTTCGGCGCGGATGAACTCCGTGATGTCGAGGGTCGTTCGAGCGGTACCGTGATGAACCAGGATACCTTTCTTGCGAACTAATGCCGGCGCGTTGCCGATCTTGCGCAGCCTCAGGCCGTTCGCAGTGGCTTC
>JAPPLF010000003.1:103297-207579 GCA_028874215.1 Acidobacteriota bacterium | reverse complement strand
CTCATTGCGGCGATCACATTCGGGTTAATTACGCTGCTTCATGACAAAGCGAATGATGTAAACGGCTTGTACCTCACTGCTCTATTCCTAATCGCAGCCTTCGCACCGAAGGCGCTGCAGAAGTTTGCAGAGGCTAAGTTCCCACCGCCCAAACAAGGTGGCGGCACATCATAGCTTGGCAGGAACAGGATCTGAGCAGGGGACAGTCACCTTTCTTCCCCCGAGAGGCCGCCGAGAATACCCTCAAGGCCCGGGACAGCCTCCACCCTGCAGCCTACGTGGCCGGTGGCATCGCCGCTCCCACCGAACAGGGGTCGCCGGAAACGAGCCCAGTGTCCGACACCCCAAGCGGGGATGGGAAGGGGATAGTCACTTTCGGCTTCACCAGTAGCGAGCGCAGGCGAGGGAACTGTCACTTTGCCAACATAGGCCGTCTACGGGACTTGAATTTTCGGAAATTCCGGGAATTCTACTCAAATCGGCCGCAGGGGCCGATCCCGACCGCTTGGGGCCGTCAGAAAGCTATGATCGAGGACGACTCTGGCGCAAGTGTAAGCCCTCCCGCTTCGCTGTTTGGGAAATGACTACCATTAGGGAAAATGAATGAAGCATGCTGGAATTTTCGTGATGATCTTCCTGAGCATTTTCTATTTCGCTGCAATACTCTTTCTTCGTAGTAACGATGTTTGGGTGCTCTTGAGGAGAGGCGATCTCAACGAGTTGGGAGATTTCTTCGCAGGCGTCTTCACGCCCCTGGCTTTCAGTTGGTTGGTATACGGGTATTTTCTACAGTCCAGAGAACTCCGCCTTCAGCGCGAGGAACTAGCGCTTACACGGAAACAACTCGGCAAGCAGACGGAATTGTTACAAGAGCAAGTAACCGCAGACCACCAGCATTCCATTCCCCGTCTTACTCTTAGAATCGCCTTACCTGGAAATTGGTGGGATTGGAAAGTCGAGAATAAAGGGGGCAACGCGAAAAACGTCGAACTGTTGAATCTCAATGAAGGACACACAGTTGACGAAAGGAATTCCTTGGCACCTGATGAATTTTTCCAACTCCAAGTTCCGAGAATCAGCTCTGTGCTGTCATACGAGGCGCGTTTCAGCTCGGACCGTTCAGAAAGGTTCCGTCAATGCTGGGAGATCGAGAAGGGCAAATGCAAGGAAATCACGGAAGGGCCGGAAAGGATAAATGACGGTCGAGAGGGTTAGGCGCCAGGCTAGCCCTTGAACTGAAGGGATACCTGCGGCGTGAGATCCGAACCGGGGACACCAATCTCTTCGACCTGACGCCGCTCTTCGACAAGCTTCTGAAGCAGATCAGTCGAACCGCAGTGGAAAATCGGGATACACCCACATCACGCTGACCATAGGAATTTCTGATGAAGAAAAAAACACAGTGACCGCAAAGGAGGACCTGCGCCAGCTCTTGGATGCAGGTGAGGGAGAGAGAGTGGAGTTCAAGGCGAGTCTCCGTTGGAACCGGCGCCGGAAACAACTCGATAAGAATCTCCAGAGCATTGTTGTCAAGACACTAGCCGGATTTCTCAATGGGGTGGGAGGAACCCTCCTAATCGGGATTAGCGACGCAGGGACGGCGGTTGGGATCGCGGACGACATCAAGACACTGCCGCCGAAAAGGCAAAACCGCGATGGGTTCGAGCTCCATTTTTGGAATCTCATTGTGGGCCAAATCGGCGGAGCAGCCACCGCGTACCTGGAGGTTACTTTTCACGAGGTCGATGGTGAGGACATTTGCCAAATTACAGTCGAACCCAGCAACGATCCAGTCTATGCGAAGGAGTCCCAGAACCAAGAAACCCTCTACCTTCGAACGGGCAATTCGACCCGCGCTCTACCCATCAGCGAAGCCGTGAAATATGTAAGAACCCGCTGGGGAACAACCGAGCCTAATGGAACTCTCGATGAACGAACGAGCGTGCCGCTCGAATCCTGGGAGATCCCTGGGGCTAGAACTCAAAAATTCAAGCTCTATGAAGCAGCGTGTTACTTGGCTCGGGCGAACCCCGCATGGCCTTTGCCGACAGAGGCTCGTGAGGAATACGATCAGCTCCTCAAAACAATCGAGAAGGAAGGTCTCGACAAAAAAGATCAGCCTGGGCATGATACGCTGTCCTTCAAAGCCGGTTTCCTAACAGGAGATGGTGAACGACGTCCAGACAAACGTTACACCCTCGAAATAGAGCGCCAAGTTCTCAGAAGATATCTACTGTCGCTGAACAGATCCATCCCGGCGTTCCTTGAGGAGCGCTTTGACGAGTGGAACTAACCTTCATTTGTCCCTTGGCCTGGATCACGAGCTGTTGGTGGTAATGAGGAGCATGGAATTGAGCAAACTGAAGGAAGTGGGGAAAGGACTTCTCGGTCTGATTCTATTGGCCATTTTGGCGCTTGGAACGTGGTGGGTATTGCGGGCAGTCTGGTCGGAGCTATCAGGCCTCGATAAGAGCGTGTTCGCCGCGTTGATTACGGGCACGCTCGTAGCCTCGGGCGCGATTTGGGTCAAGTTCATTGAACACAAACACTCGGTAGAGGCGCAGTTCAGGGATGCGAAGGTGGAATTGTTTAACGAGTTCATGGGTACTCTGGATAAGATGGGCTCTGAAGACATCCCGGCCGAGGAGATGATACCCATAATGAAGGAGTGGAAGCGACGGATCCTGTTCTGGGGCGGACCGAAGGTCATGCGCGGCTTCCTGTCTCTGAGCACCTTGCCGACTAACACCAAGACGGTGGGGGAAATGTCTCGATCCATGCAGGTGATGGGCAAACTCATCCTCGCAATGAGGAAGGATGTGGGCCTTTCGAACAGAGGGCTCGTGACCGGGGCGACCAAGGGCGTCAGCAAGGGAACGATCATGGGTGCCCGCTACATGCTGCGACAGCCAGACCTCTTTTTGGCTTGCCTGCGTAAGAACCCGTCCATGCCCATAGAGGAGTTTACGATCCTAGAGGCGTTGGCGGACAGAGAGACGGGACCATCCTCCTAACCGTACTTGCGATGGCTCCGAAAATCTTTAAACCGAAGTTTCAGACATAGAGACAATATAACTCCTTGATTCCAAAAAACTACATCACGAAGCGGATCTGGCCTCGTGAGAAGGACAGTCCCCTTCCGGTCCCCGCGTCCTGGTCGCGTGAAAACGGACTTGCTCTTCAAGGTTTATGCCCGCGGAGGTAAGGTTCGAGAATGGCTAAGAAAAGATTGCTGCAGTACAGAGGCAAACTAAGTGCTGTACAAATCGCCGACGGCATGAATGCCGCCCGTCGCAACGCTCGTCGTTTGGCAGACGACGCCAAACTACTTCTCGATGCGGGTCGCTACCCTACGGCAGCTTCGATCGCAGCATTATCAATTGAAGAAAGTGGGAAATTGAGCGTGTTGCGCGGACTCGCGATGTCGCCTAACAAGGAAGTGCGTAGCCGCAGCTGGAAAGATTATAGGACCCACCGCCACAAAAACGCAGCCTGGATACTGCCGGATCTCGTCGCAAAAGGGGCGCGAGATTTAGATTCACTGCGGCCTGCAACTGACGTCACAGCGCCACACACAGCACTCCTTGACCAAGTCAAACAAATTGGTTTTTACACCGACTGTTTGGGTGCCGCCCATTGGAGCGAGCCCGAGCAGGTCATTGATGAAAACGTATCAAGGCCGTTGGTCAAAATCGCAGATCTATTGGCAAAAGGAGGGAAAATTACGGCAAAAGAGATTGAGCTTTGGATCGAGCATTTGCGGCCTGTCTATGGGGCACCCCTCGAAGTGATGAAAATGGCACTCCTAGACTGGTATGCCGAAATGCTTGAAAGCAATCTTTGGGAAGACAGAGGCGTGCCATTGGAGGCATTTGTACTTGGAGACCATGAGGACAAGTTGAACGAATGGCTCAAGTTTAAAGCCGACATTCACAGGACACGATAAGGCTGGAGCATTTGAGGAGGGAACTGTCCGCCTCGCTCCCAATTGGGCGTCCCGGTCCAGGCGACTGTCAACGTCGACGGTCAGGGTCGGGTCTTGAGGTGTGCCGGCCCATCGCAGATTGCCGAATTTTGGGGCACTGAACTCGGCAAGAGGAGCGAAACCGATGCCCCACTAACTCCGTAAGGCGGCGACGAGACGGGGACAGTCACTTCTTCTGAGTGACTTTTTTTACGTGCGTGTACCGAACACGGGACGTGGCCGCGAAGTGGCCGATCCACCAGCGACCGCCGGAATGCACTTGAGTTCCACGGTGTTATCGTGGGACCGTACCGCGTCCGCTCATGTCCTCTTGCCACCCGCGTGCCCTCCGTGCCTGCGCGAGTTCATAGCTCGCCTGCATCCGCACCCGGTAATCGCCCGTACACCAGCCGATGGCTTCCAACGCGAGTGCCATGTTCGCGGACACACCCGCCTTGCCGTTCAGCAGACGCGACAGGGTGCTCCGCTCGCATCCCGGGCGCGCCGCCGTCTCAGTCACGTTCCAGCCGACCTCGTCCATGCTCTCACGGATCAGTTCGCCAAGGTGCGGGGGGTTCAGCATCGGACCCACGCGCTCGCTGCCGGTGCTGTTCATGATCTTTCCTCCTTCCATCAGTGGTAATCGACTAAGTCCACATCCACGGCATCATCGTCTTCGAAGCGGAACACCACGCGCCAGTTGCCCGATACACGCACACTCCATTGACCCGCTCGGTCGCCCTTCAATGGATGCAAACGAAAACCCGTAGCGTTACGCGCCGCTAACAGGTCCGACCTGAGAGAGCGCAGACGGCGCTTGTCAAGCAGGGCATCGTCAAAGGAAGTCGGCTGCTTTGCCACGGTGCCGTACGGTCATCAAGGGCTCGGGCTGGTGGTCTTCAGATTCCGCATTGGCCGTGCCAGTCCATGCGGAAAGCGGACACACGAAAAGGGGACAGTCACCTTGCGGCGGTCATGGTCGGCGACCGCGAACATCGAATTTGCCGACGTCGTGCGACAGGTCCATCAGGATTATCTGCGCGTCGGGGCCGACATCATCACCAGCAACAACTTCTGGACGGCGCCCACCCGGCTGGAGCGGTGCGGGCTGGGCCGGTAGTGGAAACGTTACGCGCGGGCGGCCGCCGAGAATGCGCTGAAGGCCCGGGACAAACTCAATCCCGCGGCCTACGTGGCAGGTGGCATCGCGGCTTCCACCTTGCAGGGACCGCCGGAATCGAGCCCGGTGGCCGACACCCGGCAGATGGGTAGGGAGGCCTGTTTTCGGGAGTGGGCGGAACACGCCAAGCTCCTGGTCGAGATGGCGGTGGATTTGATCCAGGCCGAGTACCTGAGCTTCATCGAGGACTGCCTGACCGCCGTCGATGCCTGTACTGAGGCGGGCGCAACCGTATTTCTGGGCATTCGGCATACCCGGCCGGACGGCACGATGCAATACGGCGAGCGCCTGGAAGATCTGGTCGAGGCTTTGGAGTGCCGCCCCGTGGGCGCGATCATGCTAATGTGCAGCAATCCGAAGGCGATCTCAGCCGGATTGCCGCGGCTCCGGAGGGCTTTCTCCGGTCCGGTCGGAGCCTATCCCAACCTGGGCTACAATCCCACGGGCCCGATAGTTAACCCTCCTATGCTGACTAACCAGAAGGTCAGCTCTGGTCCCGATATTCTGCAGAACGCCGAATACACGCCCTCACGGATGGCCGAGTTCGCACTGACCTGGAAACGGATGGGAGCGCAGATTATCGGAGGTTGCTGCGCCTCGATGCCCGAGCACATAAGCACCATGCGGGCGGTGGTCAAGGGGAGCGGCGCCGCTTGATCTCCATAGCCTCAATTACCAGAATCCGACGATTCAAAGCGCTGGGTAGTGGGTTAAGAAAATGTTGTGGAAGCTCTGCTTGGCACCGAACTAGTTGTTCTCGTTCTTCGTCTGAGGCATGATGCAATCTGGCGGCGGGTGCGGGAATCGAACCCGCGGACCCAAACCAGCTAGCTGGGTCGCCCGATTATAAGTCGGGAGTATTAGACCGCTCTGCCAACCCGCCGCCGACTACCTTTATCACACTCGGGTATTCTCCCACTCACTTTGAGAAAAATAGAATACGACGCCCCGAAGCAGGACAAATACGGCGGCCTCAGCCACCTGCTTGGGTCCTTCGGGAGCAGCCGCGTCCACACTCCTCACCGTTCTGCTATCCAGCAGAGCAGGGATCTAACAACAACACGAGAATGTAAGAAGTATAGAGAGTATAGGCTCGCCAAGGGAGACGAGCAGTGCTGCAACGTGGGGGAACATGAACAACACCACCCGCATCGCAGCAGTCACGCCAGATGAGTGGAGAATGCCATGAACGGGCAGAACTTGTCAAGTCTGCTTCGGCTGAAGGTAGTGGAACCACAGAGCGTTGGTGGATATGTTTCGACAATTCTGTATATTTTCCCAAATCCACATGTGCATCCAGCGTCGTCTACGGGCGAACAGGTGCAGGGAAGTACAAAGTGGTCTGCAAGAAAATGCAGTTTTCGCTTGTCAACCCCTATTTGACTGAGTTATCCTGAACTCCTGAGTGATGCACTCAGTGGTTGGGTGAATGGAGCCCGTGGCCGGATTCGAACCGTGCGACCCCCCAGGTAGTCAACCGGGCGCTCTGTTCCACTGAGCTACACGGGCTCCTCCTGACTGTATCAAAATCCAGTCGAAAAATCAGGACGCCTGTTCATCGGTGGTGGAGTTACGTACACCTACGCTATGCTGAACTATACTGGGGTTCGTAGGAGGAACGAACTGTGATAACCGACACGACGAAATCCGAATACCGCCAAGTCCGCCTAGTACCTAGAAAGAGCGGTTCGGTGGCGTATTCAAGCAATCAACACCCAATCCCAGAACGGCGAGACATGGGCACCTACGTAGTCCTATCTGTCGAGGCATACAGAAATGTCCACTGCGAGAGTATTGGCCATGTCCCTGTGGAGCCTCGGGACGACTGTCGTGGGCTGCATTTGATCCTCAATGAGTGCGATGCTGCGGCACTATGCCAGGAGATTGCAAGCGCACTTGAAATGGCAGCCCTATCAAGAATTTCAAAGGATGAGTAGCCAAACCGTCGTTGCTCCATCCCACCGATTGAAGTAGGGTTCAAGTTCAAGGCCTCGCCCGGATTCGAACCGGGATCTCACGCTTTGCTAGGCGAGCGACTTTCCGAGAATGTCCACGGGGCCTCTCCACTACCCATATCACACTCGGGAATTTTCACTTCCACTTTTCGAAAAACCGCAGTTCACGTCGCCCGCAGCATCTCCTCCATGCCCCACACATGATCCGTGAGTTCGGCTTCCATGGCGGGGGGCACTCGCAGCGTGCCGTGAATTCGGCAGAAGTTGTAGTGAGCAAAGAACAGGGCCACGGCTGCTTGGAGATGCTTGAGACTCTTGGAAAACGCGGTCCCCGAAGACGGGCAAGAAGGGGACAGTCACCTTTTCTGCGCTCTCTGGCTGGTCGGAATTACAAGAGGAAGTGCCGTGACCACCATCCACGCGATGTTGAAGATCCGAAACCACGCGAGCCGGCGCACCCGCGCGAGCCTTGATCATGCGTGCAGCTCCCCTGTGCTCCGTGCCGCAGCCGTCCGGTCGCGCCGCGCCTGCGCAAGCTCGTAGCTCGCCTGCATCCGCATCCAGTGTTCGGCGGCACCCCAGCCGATGTCCTCCAACGCCAACGTCAGGTTTGTCGACACACCCGCCTTGCCGGGACACGAAAAGGGGACAGTCACTTTGCGGCGCGGTCGGCAATGGCAAGATTTCCAGCGTCTATCCATGCACCTACTTAGGGAGTCTTCTGTCGAGGCACCCAGCCGATGGTCTCCCCCGACTGCGTCTGCACCTGAGTCGCGTACAAGTCGTATTCATTCCCATGGTCTCGAACCAGGAGGACCAACTCTCCCATGGTTAGATCCTTGATGATGTCCTGGCGTTCGGTGCCGTCCGGATTGGATCGGCTGACGCCGGCGAGTTTGGTGTTGATGACTCGGGTGCTGCTGGCCATGGGGACTCCCTGCAAGAGAGGGCTAGATCATTGAGGGTGCTGCCGGTGCGCCCCTCTGCAATCCCGACTCCGCACGGGAGTCGGGCCTGCCATCATCACACAGAGAAACTGTAGGAATGCCCGCCTGTTGGTCCAAAAGGGCGGGAGCTACCCGTCCCTTGGGTATATGGACTGTTCTATTCAGCGGAGAGCCCGACACAAGGTTCCCTGCGAATGATGGCGGGAGGAGTCTGTCTCAGGAATTCCCCCAAAAATTGAGGGGGAATCATCGTAAGCCATTGATAATAGGAGAATAAGAAGATTCGACAAGTGGAATCGGTTGAATTTTCGAAAAATGGGGGAACTTTCGCCACGAAAGAATGTGGGTCCCGGAGCGGTAGACTGATTTAGTGGAAGCCCAATTCCAAGAACCAGTTACAGCGGAGGGACCCAAATGCATAGTGGCAAAGTAGCCGCCCAGATTCGAGTGCAGATCCGACGATTTTCGGGGGAAGTCTCGGAAGAATTAGACTTGACAGGGACGGGGGCACCTGATTGAACATTTTGCCCTTCTTCTGGGGAGGAGAAACATGAGAAGGCGGTTGAAGGTGCCTGTTAAAATTTCCTTGAATTTTCCAACGGACACCCAGTAAGCTCGGGAGACCATGGAATTGAATAAATCACAAGAACTTAATTTCGACCCTGAAACTAGGCTGTCCATCTCTGCTGGACGGAACTATGCAGCCGACTTCATCATCGGGATCGGATTCGACCGAACCCTCCTGCTCCGTGCCCGGCCTCTCGACGTTCGGGACATCCGAGATCTGATCGGTTTGCTGGAACGATCCCGATCCCAATGTTACGCGGATGCGGTTAGGTACATTCAGGTGACGTTCCCGGAGATTTCCCTCCAGCAACTTCCTGCGTTCCTTGCCGGCTTCAACAACGGCATCGCCGAGCGCTTTGATTCGATCATCGGTCCAGTCAAAAATACGCTTGCTCATTGTTCCTCCCAAGAAAGTCAGACCCGATAGTAACGGCGAATACTGACACGATTCCGCCTGTGAACTCGTCCACATCTGGGAAAGCTCCAGCATTCGGTCCTGTTTCCATACCTCCTCCGGTTGCCATCCAGTCTGGCATGGAGAGCATATTCGGTGACACGGCGTCAGGGTAGGCTGCTAGAGTTTTCATGTCAACAGAAAAATCCCGTAAGTCGTTTATCCACATCAGTTAACAGTCTTTCCATAGGTCTTGTACAGGCTTCTCAACAGTTTTTCCTCAGTCAGCCATCATGGATCTGATGGGTTTGGTTCTGGCTTGCTCCTTGCCTGTTCGAACTCGCACTCGGTTGGTCCATCGGTTGGATATACCGTGGTTTTTCCAGGGACCGGGAGTAGGAGGAGTCAAGTTCTCTGGATAATGCCCAAAAGAAAAGACGATGTTTCTTAGGAATCGGGGGTGTGGCAAAGGTCGTTAGTCAGACTTATAGATCCGAATCGCGCTGCACCTCGATCGGTAAAACGAAAACGCGGCTTCGTTCGCCGGAATCGATGGGCGTTGGATCCCAGCCGAAGGGAGCGCGGTCGTACACCAGCAGCAGCCGGTTGGCCGAGATCTCCACGATCTCCGTGTAAGAGGTGGTCTGACCCCTTCCGCCCCTCCGGCCCTGCTGGGAAATGCGATAGCTGGCGTCTGGAGCCCAACGGTTGTGATGTTCGAGGATGTCGATGTCCTGCCAAGTCTGCGCCCGAGCGTCGGTCGAGAACCAGACACGTAGACCGGGGCGGCCGCTGGAGAGCACGATGGTGTTATTCCGGGTGCGTACCATGCTCGGCGCTACGCTGAAGGGGGGGATGGGCTCCACCCGGGTCCAGGAACGGCCTCCATCACTGCTGTAGGTCCGGCCCAGGTCCAGGAAATGGCCGACTCGAAACACAGCCATGAGGTCTCCATCGGCGAGCTGGATCATCGAGGTCTCACTGGCTTCCAAGAGTTCTTGAGGCCAGGGCCGACCCTGGTAGCGCGGATCTTCAGGATCCCGCCTCCGGGCGTCGGCAGTCATCACTGAAGGATCAGCCACGGTTGAAAAGTAGCGCCATGTCCGTCCCTTGTCCTCAGAAACAAAGAGCAGGCTGATTACCTTCTCTTCCTTTCGAGGTTCCAGGTTCCCCCCGGTCCTCATGTACCCGTTGGCCAGGAGACGATCACCCATCTGAAGAGCATCGCCGCAGAACTTCAGTCGGGCAATCCAGTTGGTTCGAGGGATCTGGCTCGGAAACGTGCCCACCGGCCAAGGCCAGTCCGCTACCCGCACACCGCCCGGTTCCACAACAACGCGGCTCCCGCCGCGCTCGAAAAGAGTGTAGCTGGTGTGAAGGTTGTGTCTTTCCTCCCGATCGGGTTGGTAGAGATGGGCCAGGATGGCCAGTAGAGATCCATCTGCCTGAGGTACGAAAATGGATGGTTGAAGGTCGGGGATGAGGTCATAGCGGTGTCCCCAGCTGCGGCCGCCATTTCTGGAGGTCTGAAAACCGCGAACCGAATAGGGATTCGCGTTGGAATCCGCTGACACGGCATAGGTCACCATCAACTCACCGGAAGGAAACTTGGCCAGAGTTGGAAACCAGGCATGACCGACGGTTTGGGTCACCTGGATGGGCTGTTCCAGACGAACGGTCAGGCGTTGCAACCTCACCGTAGTCATTTCGCCGGTGGCAAGAAGGTGGAGTTGCGGTGCAAAGCCGAAAACCCACAGCCAGGACCCAAGGAGAATCAAGATCCTCTTCCCGGGCCTTGTACGATGATTGCACTGGTCAGTCATGACTCCCGCTCTCCCGTTCTGTGAAGTTGCTCTGCTCCTTCGGACCCGGTTCCCGGCACGCTCGTTTGTAGCGTGGCCCACTCTTCGCAGGCCGATCCTGTCCCGGTTTCCAGCCCCGGGCCCGATCTGCCGCTCATTGCGCCGTCTCCAATCGCGCCTTGGCCGCTCGGACCGCGGCTGGTACTCCATGACATGAAATTGGGCGCAAATTATGGCAGGAGGCTGGAGGACTCGGAAGAAGGGGTTCTCACGGCACCACGCTATCGTGTCACGCTCACTGCGGAAGAGCGTTGGGAATTGGAGGTATTGACCCGGGCTGCGACCAAGACCACCGGGAAGCGGTTCCTGTACGTGCGGGCGCTCTCGTCGTGCGACCGGGCGCCGGGTGGCCGAGGCGCTGGGTGTCTGGGCCCGAACGGTCGAGCGCCTGAAACGGCGGTTTATGGAGCAGCGGTTGGAGTTCGCCTTGGAGCGCAAGCGGCGGGTGCGGTCGCCGCGGGAAGTCATCTTCGACGGCGCGCATGGCACGTGTGTGAGGAGGGGACAGTCACCTTCTCTGTCGCTTCTCCACCATGACCTCGAAAGACCCGCGGCGTCCAACCCAGAGCATGGAGGAGAAGGGGACAGTCAGGTTCTCTGCGAGGATCTCTGCGCTCCAAGTCGTCATGGGGCCCGGAACCGCTTGATCGCTGGAGACGCTCTCGGAAAATGCTCCACAGGCGGGCCCCCACCGTCGGTCGTTGTGGTAGTTTGATCTTACCCATGAAGCTCCTGAAACTTCACGCGAATCGCTACCGCAGCCTTCTTGATCAGAGCATCGAACTGAACGATTTCAATCTGTTCATTGGCTCTAATGCGGCGGGCAAGAGCACTATTCTCGACGCGCTCCGTTTCTTGAGTGAAGCCGTGCGAGCGCGCGATTTTCGAGAGCCGGTATTTTCACGGGGTGGCTTTATCCACTTGGCATGGAAGGGATTGGGGGCACAGCAGATTAGGCTGAAAGTCCACCTTGAAGACGGCGAAAGGAGGTTCGAATGGGAACTCTGCATCGTCCGGCGTGGCTCCGGGTTCTACACCGAAGAGCATGTCAATGAGCTGCACCATGACCGTCCGCCAGAGCATCTGCTGGAGGCCAAGAATGGTAGCGGCTGGTGGTGGTCCGGAGAACAGGGCAGAGTCGCGCTGAAGCAGGGACCGACATCATGCGCACTGACCGCTGCGGCAGCCGATGCATCTTTTCGGGCTCGCGACGTGGCCGAGTTCATCAGCCGGTGGGGGTTCTTCGATCCCAATCCGTTTTTACTCCGCCGCGATTGGGCAGGATTGGATTCGGGAAGGTTCGACCACTACGGCCGCAATCTGGGCGGGACGCTGCATTCGCTCAATGCCGATTCTCCGGAGACATTCAACCGCGTCGTAGAATCGACACGATCGATTCTCGGGCTTCCCGTAAACATAATCCCGCGAGAATCCGAGGATCGCTTCTATTTTGTCCAGAAGGAGCCGGGGCTTGAGTGGCCGGTGCACCAGATGGGAGCATCCAGCGGGACCTTGCGCCTGTTAGCGCTGATGACGGCGCTGCACTCGGAGCCCGAAACCAATCTGATCGGTATCGAGGAACCTGAGAACTACATCCATCCGACAGCGTTGTCTGCGTTTCTGGATCACCTTCAGAGTGAGTGTCCCCGCGTCCAGTTCCTGGTGACGACCCACTCTCCTCTGCTTCTCGACTTTCTGAACAGACCGGAAGCGGTTCGCGTCGTCCGGCGCGACTCCCAATTGGGCACGACGGTCTTGAGCCAGGAGAATCCGGAACGCGTGCAAAGGGCATTGAACGAGTCCGGATTCGGTCTCGGAGAGTTCTACGAAACAAAGGGATTTGGTAGCGACTAAAGGATGAAGAAAAGCGTCGTCATCATAGCGCCCGGTGAAACCGAACGTCGAGCGTTGCCTTTCTTGGTTCGTCACCTGCAGGATCACGGTATCACCGTAGACGATGTGCGCATACCGCCGAGGAACAAGTTGCTCAACTTGATGATGGCAGAAAAACTCATCAAGTCAGTATGGTATGAAAACCTGAATTCACCACCCGACAAGTTCATCATGGTCATGGATCTCGATGGCACGCATCCTGATGAGGTCTTGGCGCCAATTCAGAGTCGACTTCCTGCAAGGCTACGTGGAATCGAGGCATGTGTTCTGTACGCCTATGCGCAACACCACTTGGAAGCGTGGTATTTCGCCGACGCCAGGAATCTCAGAGAATACTTGGGTCGAGACCTTGGGCAGGTGGACACATCGAAACCGGACGAGATCCGAAATCCGAAGCTTCACCTCAAGCATTTGCTCGGAAACCGGGTCTATACGGCCCGGATTTCTGAAGAGATCGCGAAGATTCTTAACACCAGCACCATCGCGGAACGGAGTCCCAGTTTCAGGATATTCGTCGACTCGATCATGAACGGCGACTCCATGGCATGTTGACCTTGCCCAGGGCTCGCGAGAGGGGAGAGTCACCTTCTCTGCGCGTGTATCCGCGCGGGAAAGGGACAGTCCCTGTCCTGTCCAGAGCAACCCAGTTCGCCGGGATGCAGGGACGGTTGAATGCCATGACGACTCTTGCTTCGTACTGATTTCGTGGAGAGAAAGAGCAAACATGGAATACACGACCATCGTGAAGCATCGTGGTGAATGGTGGATCGGCTGGATTGAGGAAGTCTCCGGCGTGAATTGTCAGGAACGCACACATGAGGAGTTGATAAATAGCCTCGCCGAGACGCTCTCCGAAGCGCTTGAACTCAACCGGCGAGACGCCCTGCTGGCTTCGGTAGGCGGCTGCCATGAGGAGAAGGTCATCGTTACATGAAATTGAGGGGCAAAAATCCTCGTAAGGAGCCCCCCACCGGCCCCAGACCAGCGCCATCCAGTCAGAAGGCCGGGGTGTCTGGGAGCATCGGCTCTCCAGCCGCCGATTCTGCATCGACGATTAAGACGGGGACAAGAATGTCCCCGCTCCCAGGACGCCGTGTGATCGCTGGAGACTCAATCTCCAGAATCGGATGAGTCGAACCGCTGCACTACCCGGACCGGTTCGGCCAACGGGATCAAGCGCTCCAGATCGAATTCAGGGAAGAGCCCCAGGCAGAACAGTTCCGGAGCTTCCTCGTACGGGACCGGCTTGGCCAGAAGGTGGTCCAGGCTCTTTATGCCTTGGTCGACTCTGACCTCCGAAAATGCCGTTGGGTCCAGTGCAGCGCCCAGAAGGGCGACCACTTGGCTCCGGAAACCGTGGGCTTCGACCCGGACTTCCGGCGCGCCGTGATGGTCCTTGAGCCATTTGGCCAGGGCCAACAGATGTGAAGCTCGAATGCCCAGCGGGCGGTCCCCCACTGTGGCCATGAGCTGAGCGTATCGGTGGGAGTCCGACGTATTCCTTCTCTGCGGCTGTGCTTCCCCGGTCAGGATCAGGTCCACTGTCAGCACCTGCTCCCCCCAGTTGATCCGGTCCGAGGCTTGCTGGCCCGCCATCGCCTTGCCCTCGTCAAGAATCAGGATCGACGCTGGAGCGCCTTCCGGGGTGTCGATTCCCTTCCCCCAGAGGGCCGACGCCGCGAGTCCGTCGGTGAAATGGATTCGATAGGAATACGATTCCACCCCCCGGTTCTTGGTGTTGTGGAGCGCCCAGCCATGCTTGACCTTGACCGGCTGGAAACGGACCAGTGATCGAAGTCGGGCCCGGCGGTCCTTGAGATCTTCAGCCGCCCGGCCTTCGTCCGGAGCCGCTTCCTGCAGCTTCTGGTTCGCCAGTTGGCGCGCCACTCCCACGATGGTGAGGTTGTCCTCCGGTATTCCGACCACCAGATCCTCGTAGCTCTGGATCTCCCGGTCGACGGGGTCTTCCCGGTCCCAGGGCCCGAGTCCGAAATGCCGGGACAGGTGGCGGTAGGCCTGGAGCCGGTTGTCCAGTTGGTAGTTGTGGGTGGAGGGATCGGTGTTTTCATGCCAGCCCAGGTGGTCTCCCTTGCCGAAAAGGGCGAAGAAGGGCTTGACGTCATCGTAGATGTAGGGCCGGACCAAGGGAGCTCGGAAACAGCATTCGTCCTCGGCGTTGTAGATCAGGAGAGTCGGCTTGGGGGCGCGCATGGCGGTCAACGTCGAGTAGTCCTGGCCCCGGAGCAGGTCGGTGGCGTTCTGCTCGATGTCCCCTGTGTCCTGCGGCCGTTCGACTCTTGAGATCAGGGCGGAGTAGCCGGCGACCGGTATGGACGCAGCGACTCGCTCATCCAGGGAGGAGAGGATGATGGTCTGCCAACCGCCGCCCGAGAGCCCGGTGACGGCCAGGCGCTGCGGGTCGACCCGGGGATGCTGCTCCAGGTAGTCGAGCCCCTTCCGCATTGCCAGGTAGAAGAGGCCGATGGCGTTGGCTCCCACCAAGTCGAGATGGGCGCCGAACCAGTGGCTGTTTTCGGGAAGATTCAACTCACCGCAGCCCAGCCATTCCAGATTCAGCGCCATTACGCCCTGGCGAGCCAGGCTGATGCATCGTTTCTGCTTGTATTCGACGGCCTTGCCAGGGCCCCGGGCGTGGCCGTTCACGTTGAGGACCGCCGGCAGGGGATGCCGGTCTCCCGCCGGTTCGTATAGCAACGCGGAGATCTGCAGGCCGGGGACGATTTGGATCAGGAGCTTCTGGAGGCGGTAGCCGCGGTGCTGTTGGGGCGGACCGACCTCGTGGAAGCGAAGGGGGGCCTCGACCCACTCGCGGGGCCAGCCGCGATAGACGACGTCCTGGAGGAGCTTTCTGCGGATGTCGTTTGCTTGGGCCGTCCATTCTTCGGCGTGGGCGGGGACGGGTGGTAATTTTGGGGATCGCGACACGAGGTATTCGCCGAGCAGGTGGTGGAGAAGCCCCTGCTGCAGGGTCTCCTGTTCCAAGAGGGGAGTGACCCGGCGGGGCTTGCTTTGGGCGTGGAGGGAGGCCAGGAAGGGGAGGAGCAAACAGATGCTCAGGAGGGAATTGTTGGATATTGCCATCGGTTTAGGGGGGCGGGTTTGAGTCGCCCGTTACGAACTCATTGGGTTGTTACTTTGGAGTTCGGCGGTTAGGAAACCGCCGTTCCCAGCCGGAGACAAGAAAGTGTTGCTTCCGCTTAGTGGCACGAATATGTCGCTCGCATTTAGCGGAAACGAAACATTGTTCCCGTTCGGCCTCAAGAAAGTCGTCTCCTATTCGGCGGCTGGAAGCCGCCGTTCCACTGGGCGACTGAAAGTCGCCCCTTCTGGCGCTTTTGCGGCGAGTTTGGACTCGGTTTCCAGGTTCCGGATCCATTCTGCTACCAGCTCCGCGCCGCGCTGGTCGATTCGGTTGGTGCTGGTCGGGGGCATTTGGTTCAGGCCTCGTACCAACAGCCGCCGGTAGAGGATCGACCGGTCAGGGTCGCCCGGGGCCACCAGCCGGGGGTTGGCCACTCCCATGGTGTCGTGAATCGGCGACTCGTCGATCAGACGGACCTTGTCCGGTTCCGCCGTGTAGACCAGGTTGAATCGGGAGTTTCCTCCGCCGCTCGGGGCGTGGCACATGGCGCAGTTCACTTGGAGATAGGCACGGGTCCTGGCCTCCACGTCCGCATCGGTGCCGAAGGGGTCCGGGAGGGCCGGGTATTCCGCGGGGGGCTTCTCAAGCGGTTCGTTGAAGACTCCGATGTGGTCGAGTGTTCTGAGCTGATTGTCCGTGGTCCCGGCGTAGTCCTGGTCGCGGTTCATCTGCCGGGTGTTCATTCCCAGCACGAAGCCGGCCGCGCGGGAATGGCAGAACATGCACTCCTCGCGGCTGGGATAGCGCCAGACCTGGCTTCGCTCTCCGCCGGGCATCCGGCCGTCCCGAATCCGAAAGGTTTGGTCGCGGCCGTCCCCTTCCACCAATGCGGCATCGGTCTGCTCGTCGTTCCAGGCGTAGGTGTATCCCACCCACCGGTCGTCCTCATTCACCAGGAGCCGGGTTTCGATGTACCGGCGCGTCTCCGGGTTGCCTTCCTCGGCCTCCAGGGTGAACGACTTCACCATCACCGCGCCGGGGTCAAACTCCCAAGTGCCTTGTTCGTTGAACTTGACCTGCATCTCGCCCGGCAGAGCGAGAAACCGCTCCTTGGCGGCGCCGTCGGACCAGAAGGGGACGTTCACCGTATACGGGATGACGCCGGGAGCCGGCCGATGGTCCTTCACCGATGCGAACAATCCGGTCTCGCTCAGCTTCCGCGGAAAGGGCGGCATCTTCTCCGGCGCCGGCCGGTGGTCCAATTCGTAGACCTCCCCGGTGTCGTAGTCCAGCGCATAGAAGGAACCGTCTCGCCCGACGCCGAGACTGACGATGTTGACGGACGAGTCGGCGAGTTCCTGGTGCCAGACCACTTCCTTCCGGTCGTGGTCGTACCGCAACCCCCACATCTTCCCGTACGAGTAATCCCCGTAGAGGTAGGCGCCTCTCAGCTCCGGAAACTTGTCTCCCTGGTAGACGTAGCCGCCGGTGATGGAGCGGGCCTCACGATGGTGATGCTCCATCACCGGGGAGACGATGGGAGTGGGACCCGGCTTCGTTTTGGGATGAAAGGGGTGTGAGCCCTCCATCACGGGCCATCCATGATTGCTGCCCCGGCTGACCAGCTCGATGAGCTCCCAGAGATCCTGACCCACGTCCCCGACCCAGGGCTGTCCCGTGATCGGGTCGAAGCTGAACCGCCATGGATTTCGAAAGCCGTAGGCCCAGATTTCCTCCCGGGCGCCGGGCACGCCGACGAAGGGGTTGTCCGGGGGAATGGAATAGGCCCGGCCCGGGTCCGGCCGCTCCACGTCGAGCCGCATCATGACTGCCAGCAGGTCGTCGATGTCCTGGCCGGTGTGCTCCCGGTCGGAGGTACTGGTGCCGTCCCCGGTGCAGATGTAGAGGTAGCCGTCCGGACCGATGATGGCTTCGCCGCCGTTGTGGCCTCCCGCGGGCCACTGGATGATGATCCGTTCCGATTCGGGACGCAGGCGTGGTGGGTCGCTGCCCGGTTCCAGCTCGAATCGGGAGACCCGGCTGAGCTGCTTGATCCGGTTGCCGTCTTCATCCTTCCGGTCTTCCAGCTTGGGGTTGGTGGGGCTGAAGACGAAGACCTGGCCGTTGTCGCGGTAGCGCGGATGGAAAGAAAAGGCGGAGACCCGGCGGTTCCAGTCGAGGAAGAGGTCTTTTCCGGCCTCGGGGTTGTTTCCGTGGAAGCTGTAGATCCGGCCTCCGTACTCCGCCACCAGCAGGCGCTCCGAATTGGGGTCCTGAGCGATGAAGATGGGATTCTCGAAGGTGTGCTGGGGGAAAACGCGCCGGAGGCGATATCGGGGTGGGGGTTCGGGAGATCCTATGACGCGCGAGGTGGTCCAGAGGGTCCGCTCGGTCAGGCCGTAGGGGTTGGTTCCCTTCTCCGAGGGGTCGTGGCTGCAGGCTGCCAGCGCCAGGACGGCGGTTAGAAGGACCAGGCTTTTCCAAGTGGAAGGTCTGAAGATCAATTGGTTTACCTACGGTGTTCCTGGCAATCGACTTGAACAGGTCGACGGAGTTTATACTGCGGCGGAAGCGTAAGGGGGGACTCCGTCCCCCTAACCCCCCTTTTCGGCGGTTGGAAACCGCCGCTCCATGCCGCCGCTCCGTGCCGCCGCTCCATGTCGTCGCTCCATGTCGTCGCTCCTTTCTCTTTTCTCGTCCTACGCCAGGAGCGGTTTCAGCACGTTGCCGTGAACGTCCGTCAGGCGGTGGTCCCGGCCCTGGAACTTGAACGTCAGCCGCAGGTGGTCGATGCCCAGGAGATGCAGGATGGTGGCGTTCAGGTCGTGAACGTGGACCGGGTCCTTGGCGATGTTGTAGCTGAAGTCGTCCGTTTCGCCGTAGCTCAGACCGCCGGCCACTCCGGCTCCGGCCAGCCACATGGTGAAGCAGCGGGGGTGGTGGTCCCGCCCGTAGTTCTCCTTGGTCAAATCTCCCTGGCAGTAGATGGTCCGTCCGAATTCGCCGCCCCAGACGATGAGGGTGTCATCCAGCATCCCTCGTTGCTCCAGATCCAGGATCAGGGCGGCTGTGGCCCGGTCCGTGCTCTTGCACTGGCCGGCCAGGTCCTTGGGCAGGTCCTGGTGCTGATCCCAGCCCCGGTGGAACAACTGGACGAAGCGCACCCCTCGCTCGACCAGGCGGCGGGCCATCAGGCAATGGGAGGCGTAGGTGCCCCGCTCGCGGGCGTCTTCACCGTAGAGCCTGAAGATGTGTTCCGGTTCGTCGGACAGGTCCGCCAACTCGGGAACCGAGGTCTGCATCCGGAACGCCAGCTCGTACTGGGCGATTCGGGTGGCGATCTCAGGGTCTCCGAACTCGGCCTGCTTCAACTCGTTCAACCGGGCGACGTCGTCCAGAATGTGCCGCCGGGTGGCGCTGTCCATTCCCGGCGGGTTGGAGAGGTGGAGGACCGGATCGCCGACGCCCCGGAACCTCACCCCCTGGTGCCGGGTGGGCAGGAAACCACTGCCCCACAGGCGCTTGTACAGCGGCTGCGACCCTGACTTGGAGTTGGAGGTCATGACCACGAAGGTGGGCAGGTCCCGGTTCCCGCTTCCCAATCCGTAGGAGAGCCACGCCCCCAGGCTGGGCCGGCCCGACCGCTCGAAGCCGGTCTGCATCAGCGTGATGGCGGGGTCGTGGTTGATGGCCTCGGTGTGCATCGACTTGATCAGGCAGAGCCGATCGACCACGCCGGCCGTGTGGGGCAGCAACTCGCTGACCCAGGCGCCGCACTCTCCGTGCCGGCGGAATTCGAAGATGGAGGGCACCACCGGAAAACGATCCTGGCCCGAGGTCATGGTGGTCAGGCGCTGGCCCTGCCGTACCGAGTCGGGGAAATCGACGTCGAACATTTTCTTCAGGCCCGGCTTGTAGTCGAAGAGGTCCATCTGGGCCGGTCCTCCCGCCTGGCACAGATAGATCACCCGCTTGGCCTTGGGCTCGAAGTGGGGTGGACCCGAAGCACCGGCTGCGGCTCCGGGACTCCCCAACGGGGTGGCGAAGAGGTCGTCCGCCAGCAGTGAGTTCAGTGCCGCCGCGCCGATTCCCATCCCCGACCGTCCGAAGAAGTGACGCCGGGTCAACAGCTCTCGGGCTTTGGCGATTGGATGCGTGGGAGAAGTCATCGGTTTCTTCACTCCCGGTTGATGGTCTCGTCCAGATTCAATAGTCCGTTCGCCAGCGCGGTGTGGGCGGCCAGTTCCACGGGGTCCATCTCAGGACCCAATGCGGACTCGCCAACCTTGACCAACTTCGCGGCAGCCGCGGGATCGTTCTCGTAGGCCGACCGATGGCGCTCGAGACCGCGCCTCAGCACCTCGATTTCCGCGGGCTCGGGCCGGCGCGAAGTGACCAGCCGGAAACCGAATTCCACGCGGTCCTCGTCGGTGGGACCGCCCTCCCGGATCAGACGCTGGGCAAGAGCACGAGCCGCCTCGACGTAGGTCACGTCGTTCATGAGCGTCAACGCCTGGAGCGGCGTGTTGGTTCGCTCGCGCCGTGACGTGCAGACCTCCCGGCTCGGAGCGTCGAAGACCTCCATCCCGGGAGGATGAATGGTGCGCCGCCAGAAAGAGTAGAGGCTGCGGCGGTAGAGACGGGCGCCGGTCCCCTGCTCGTAGCCTTTCTTGTAGGCGCCGGTGGAGCCGCCTGCGATCTCGTCCCAGATTCCGGCCGGCTGATAGGGTTTGACCGACGGTCCTCCGACCGACCCGACCAGAAGACCGCTCACCGCCAGGGCCTGATCCCGAATCATCTCGGCCGGCAGACGCAATCTTGGACCCCGCGCCAGGAGAAGGTTGGCCGGATCCTTCTCCAGCAAGGCCGGCGTGAGCTTCGATGATTCCAGGTAGGTGGCGCTGGTGACGATCATTCGCTGGAAGGCCTTGACGTCCCATTTCAGCCGGATCAGCTCGCTGGCCAGCCAATCGAGCAGAAGGGGATGGGTCGGTGGCTCTCCCTGAACGCCGAAGTCCTCGGGCGTCGGCACCAGTCCCGACCCGAAGTGCGTTTGCCACAAACGGTTCGCCGCCACGCGCGCGGTGAGGGGATGGGACGGATCCACCAGCCACCGGGCCAGCAGCAGACGATCGGCCGACCCGCCCGGCGGCAGAGGGGGCAGGATCTCGGGGACGCCCGGAGTCACCTTGGCGCCCGGCTGATCGTATTGTCCGCGTCCCAGGACGAAGGTCTCCCGGGCCTCGTCCTCCCGCATGATCATGGTGGCGGGAACCTGTTCCCACAGCCGCCGATGCCGGGTCTCGAGCTCGGTGTACGCAGGTGTATCCCGATCCAGGACCTGAAGCTCTCGATGGATCCGGTCCAATTGGCGCTGAACGACTCGCGGCGGCACCTTGATGGTGGGCGCGGCGCTACGCCGATAGGTGCCCGGTTCGGAAATTTTGTTGAAGAAGGCGAACAGGCGGTAGAACTCGGTCTGGGAGATGGGATCGTACTTGTGATCGTGACAACGCGCACAGCCGACCGTGAGCCCCATCCAGGCGGTCGAGACGGTGTTGACGCGGTCGACGGCGTACTCGACGCGAAACTCGTCGGCGATGGACCCGCCTTCGCCGTTGACCCGGTTGTTGCGCAGAAAACCGGTGGCCAGTTTTTGTTCCGGGTTCGGGTCAGGCAGCAGGTCTCCGGCCAACTGCTGGATCGTGAACTGGTCGAAGGAGAGGTTCTGATTCAGCGAGTCGACGACCCAGTCGCGCCATCTCCACATGATTCGCGGCTCGTCGTCCTGATAGCCGTCGGTATCGGCGTAGCGGGCCAGATCGAGCCAGACGGCCGCCATGCGTTCGCCGTAGCGGGGCGAGGCCAGAAGCCGGTCGACGGCCTTGTCATAGGCGGCGGGGGACGGGTCCGAGAGGAAGGCGTTCAGTTCGTCCAGGGTCGGCGGCAACCCGGTCAAGTCGAACGTCACCCGGCGCAGGATCCGGCTCTTTTCCGCGGGAGGCGAAGGAGCCAGACCTTGGGATTCCAGACGGCTGAGGACGAAGTGGTCCAGATCCTGCCGGGGCCAGGAGTTGTCCTTCACTTCGGGCAGATCCGGTCGGCGCGGACGTGTGAATGCCCAATGCTGCTGCCAGACGGCCCCGTCCGAGATCCAACGGCGCACCAGGTCGATCTGGTCGTCGCTGAGCGTCTTTTGCGAGTACGCGGGAGGCATGCGAAGGTTCGCGTCTTCATGTGAAATGCGCTGAATGATCAGGCTGTTGTCCGGATCTCCGGGAACGACGGGCGCTCCGGAGGTCCGCGCCTGGAAGAGGTCCTCACGCAGATCGAGCCTCAGCCCGGCCATGCGGACCTTGGGATCGGGTCCGTGGCACTGGAAACAGGCGTCGGAAAGCAGGGGCCGAATCTGCCGTTGGAAGTCGACTTTCGAATCCTGAGCGGCGGACGCAATGACCAGAGGCGACAGGAGGACACTCAGGATCACGAAACAGGCGACCGGCGGCCTCGCCGAATCACGAATTCGAGCCCAGGGGCAGATATTCCGCGAACGTTTTCTCATTTCAGAAGATGGAGGCTATTCTAGCAGTCCGCACCAAAAGGCTCGATGCCGGTTGCGGCCGGGGCGACTGGTGGATCGGTCGTCCGGCGAGAGCAGCCACGAGCGGGAAAGGAGTCGCCATGAATCGCTCGATACCGTCTTCCGTTTTCCTGTTGTTCCTGGTCGGTTCCGTCCTCGCCGGGTGCGCGCAGGGTCCTTCAACCGGGCAGGAGGACGTCCAATACCATCCCATCGAAGGGGCGTCGATCTACGATCACGATCCTGCCACCCGGCTCGGAGACGACATCTTCGGCAACATCATCGCCGATCTGGAGAACGACGCTCCGGGACGGTGCTCGCACGGGGGGCCCGTCTGCCTGGAGTACGCGAATGGCCATATCGCGGCCTTCTATGCCAATACCAGCGACCACAACTCCGACGGGTGGAGCGATTACGCCCTCAGCAAGGACCGCGGCAGGACGTGGGAGAAGTACAACAGGTTCGAGTATTCGTACCAGGCGTACCGGAAGGATCCGAAACGGCCGGTGATCGTGGAAGAAGGGCTGACCACCGGGAACGGAACCGTCGTCCTGTTTCTCACCCACGTGGACAACGGCCGGAGCCGGAGCGGCTTCATGAGGAGCCGCGACCATGGCGTCACCTGGATCGACTATGAGCCCCTCGACGGAGATTTCGTCGGGTATCCCTGCGCGGTGGGGGTGGCCGGAGACACCAATCTCGTGCTGTACGACATCAGCCAAGGTCCCCACGTCCTGTACGTCAGCACCGACGACGGAGAAAGCTGGGCCCGGAGAAGCACACTGCCCCTGGACGACGACAAGTGGTACGGCGCCATGTGCATCATGGAGGACGGCCGGTTACTGGCCGGCGCCTATACGGAGAAGGACGAACACCACCTCTATTACTGCATCAGCCGGGATCAGGGGAGGACCTGGACCAAGCAGCGGCGCGCCTACCTGGACAAGAAGGTCCGGGATCCCGAACTGGCCTATCTGGGGGGAAAATACTACCTGCATGGAAGGTCGGGCCAATACGGCGAGGGGAAGGACCGCTTCGTCCTCTACCAGTCCGACGACGGCGTCAACTGGGGGAGCGGGATCATCGTCAGCGGCGACCCGAGGCACGCCGACGGGTACAGTCACAACTGCATCATCAACCAATATGACGACAAAGTCCCCAATGAACTGATGGTGCAATACAGCATCGTCTACGACGGCCTCGACACCAACACGCACGTGTTCTTCATCAAGCCGGATTCTGGGGAGTAGAGGAGCGGCGATTTTCTTTTTTGTGGTACGGCGTTCGAGCTGGCTTCCGGGAACTCGATCTTGACCACTGAAAAGTGGGGTTCCGTGCCGATCGGGGAGTGTAAGTGAGACAATCAGGGCAACTTACACCGCAGGGAACTGCCGACTTACACGCGCGATTTCCCCGATCGCTTTTTCGCTCAAGCAGTTACGGCCATATTCCTGGCTTCGCTGTGCCGCTCGGGGAAATCGGAGGTGGACGGGAGCGCCCCCCTTATTGCCTCCCGGATCGGCACGGCGGCGTCGCGCAACTTACATTTGCGAAACTCCCCCAGGGGGGTCTCTCCCGTCCATCATCAGTCCTTTGCAGGAAGGCGGTCAAGACGATGAGCGGCTTCACGCGACGGCTGCCTCAAGCAACTGTATCCTTCCCGTGGTGGCGTCGATTTCAGCCGGAATCCCCTGAGGGATGGTAAATTTCTGGCTGATATGACCGATCATAGCCCCGCGCCAGGAGGGCAGGTTTCGTTCGCCTACATGGTCGGCTAGAACCTGTTCGATCGTCAAAGAGCCGTAGCTCTCTCCGGGACCACAGTCGGTGCAATGGCCAAACACGAAACCGCTTATCTCATCCAAGATGCCAGCCAACGCCAACTGGCTCAACATCCGGTCCACTCGGTAAATACTCTCCTGGATGTCCTCCAGGAACAAAATCGCATCATTCCATTCAGGCAGGTAAGAAGACCCTACGATGGCTGAGAGAACAGTCAAATTGCCACCCAGCATTCGACCGCGGACAACTCCCGGGACGATGGTCTGGATTCTGTTCTGGACCTGGGTCAAATTGTCGTCGAGAACCTTAGGGTTCGACAACTCGGCCGCCTGACCTTCAAAAAGAATTTTGGTGAAGTGTTCCACTGTAAAGCTATTCCAAGGGCCGAGTCCGACTGGCCCATGGAAGGTGACCAGCCCCGTCTTGGAATGAATACCCAGTAGAAGTGCCGTCACATCGCTGTACCCCACCAGAATCTTGGGATTCCGACCGATGAGTTGGTAATCCAGAAGGGGCAGGATACGGGCACATCCCCAGCCTCCCCGAACGGCGATGATGCCAGTTACCGAGGAATCTTCGAACTGGCGGTTCACATCGGCGGCTCGATCTTCATCGCTGCCGGCTAGATACCCTCGTCGGTCCATGACATGCTTCCCCAGCTTCACCCTGAGGCCGAGAGCTTCCAGACTTTCCTGGACGATTTCCAAATCCATCCGGTGGGCGATGGCACCGGCAGGATTGATGAGTGCCACCTTGTCTCCTTTACGAAACCGCCGTGGTTTTACAAGCGCTGGTCCGGTCTTCTGTGATGTACCAGTAAGAACTCCTCCAAAACCAAGCCAAATCGAACTGTTTAGAAAACTTCGTCGCTGCATCTTTTTCATGTTCATGGGAGCATCATTTGGAGCGAGATTACCATGGACTCGGGCAGCGGGTTGGGTAGATCAGGAACCGTATGAGTTCCATTGGTCCGCGCTAGTCCGATGCGAGACGTTGGAGTTAATGGTCCTGGCGGTCTGAGACTGGGCCGAGTCCTTGGGAGTCAAAACATTCATACTTTGAGCTGGCAGTCTTCGGGAAAACCGGTTTCTGGAGAACTGCAACGACACCCGTGAAACCGCCTGAAATTGATCATTGGTTGACAAGAAATCCCCAACTCTGCTGGATCCGCTTTCCGGTCACTACCCTTTATCACCTGGAATCGGGCCGTCCGGCTGCCATGGGAAGCGGGTACGATGAATTCACTGAGCGATCTTACCCCGACTACGATGGAGTAGCTGCTCAAGAGCGTGAGAACAGGAATCGTCTCAGAACGGTCATGGAGAGGCACGGATTTACCAACTACCCTTACGAATGGTGGCACTTCGACTACCAGGATTGGTCAGAATATCCGATCCTGAATCTGACCTTCGAAGAACTGGAAATCCCTTAGCAGCCGGTGGCGTGATTTCAAGTTTGGGTTCCAGCAGGCTGCCCGCGCCATCGAGCCGGCTTTCGACCTCGATCGATCCTCCCAGCTTGTACCTTTTCTCCGCTGCTGTGAGGCATCGGCATAAATCGGCGGGGGGACTTGATTGAATCCGATGAGTCTGGCGGCGCGGAGCACGACGTATGGCTGACATCCTGGCTCTCTGGCCAAAACTGAGGGGGGCCATTGGCCACCGTTCCCCCTCGCAGGCGTGTCTACGTTCAGGTTCCGGAAGGTGCCCGACCGGAGGCTTTTCAGAGGGTCCACCGCCGCCCAGTATCTGGGCAGGGCCATTGGCACGATTCTCAAACTGGCCGAGCTGAACCTCATCAACGCCAGAGCCGGACTCGACACCGCCTGCCGGACTCCTTCGCACGGAGGACTTGAACGCCTGCGTTGATTCTCTGGAAGCCGTGGTACGATCCGTCCCACGCCGAAGAACCCGGATCCGGAAAGAAGGAGATGCATGGGCATCTAGAAGGTGAAGGATCGCCGGGGTAGAAGCCGATACGTCTTCAGCAAGTACTGGCCAAACGGCCCCGGTCGGCACCGAATGTAGGTCCCCAATTCCCGGAGCGCACAAGCTCTTCAGACATTGGAGTCGAAGCTCGAAACTCGTCCATGGGGTCCACGAACCTCCAATACGGTCGCATGGAATCCCGTTTAGGACGTGGGATGCAATGAGGGAACCAGTTCGGAAGAATAG
The DNA here is from genome assembly GCA_028874215.1 of Acidobacteriota bacterium. Taxonomy (NCBI): domain Bacteria; kingdom Pseudomonadati; phylum Acidobacteriota; species Acidobacteriota bacterium. Next base: position 181,178 of record JAPPLF010000003.1, on the reverse strand, counting down.
ACTATAACTCTCTTATTATCAGATACTTAAGAGAATATTTCGTAAAGGGGTCGGCAATCCTCCCTCTACATCCCCGATGAAAGAAGACGGGGGGACAGGAAAGTCCCCCCTCCTATCGGAAACGGAAGGCGTAGAGGCGGGCTCGCCGTTGTAGGCGAAAGCTGAGTTGGACCGGTTTTCCGGTCAGGTCGGAGAGTCGCGCGTCTGATTTCCACCTGACCACGCCTCGCAGGACATCGCCGATAAGCGGCTCGCATTCCTCCAAGCCGAGACCCGGGACCGGGGCGCCGTCCAGCCCCAGGACGCCGACCTGGATCCGGCCGCCGGCTCCGCAATCGGCGTTCAGCTGCAGATGCCGGCCCGAGAAGATCAGCGGCTTCGTGACCAGGTGGCCGAGGGCCGACTCCGCCGCCTGGGCGACGATCCGGTGCCGCAGGAACCTGACCCGGCCGACGCCTCCCATGCCGGGGGCCCGCTTGACCTGTTCGTGGCCGACGTCGAAGCCGCCGTAGTACATCCAGATCTCGTCCCCCCGGGGAATCATGCCCACGCCCATGTAGACCATGCGGCTGTCGAAGTCCCCTGTCCTGCCCGGACTCAGAAACGGACTGCGGTCGGGCCTCCGCCAACGCACGCTGTCGCGGCTGGTGGCGATCTGAATCTCCAGGTTGTCCGTGTCGTGGTAGTAGGCCGACGGGAACAGCAGATAAACCCCATCGGCGAACGGGTAGGGCTGGGCCGCCGAATTGTAGAGGTCCATCCCGGGCGGATCGTCCCGGTCGGGCGCCAGGACACGCTCCGGCCGCGGGAAGTCGCCGAAGGTCTCGCTCTCGGTGCGGCCGATACAGCGGATGGCTCCGCCCTTGAAGCGGGGATACTGGTTGTCACGGACGAAACAGACGTACTTTTTCAGCCGGAAGTCGTAGTAGCAGACGTTGCAGGTGTCCGTGTACCAGTCCATCAGAGGACCGGGCCCCTTGGTCCAATGGATGCCGTCCGGTGACGACGCTCCTTCGATGGTGGGGCCCAGCCATTCCCGGGATCCTCCCCGAAGCGGAAGGGTCCTCCGGTGCCCGTATCCGCGTTCCTTGTCCCGTTCCCCGAAGACACACTTGTACCGCTGGCCCGGTCCGGCGGACGGATCCAGGAATACGCCGCCTTCGTGCTGGACGGTGAGGACGATGTTGTTCCGCCGGTTGCCTTGAAACGAGGTGACCCCACAGGGGGGCTTGTCCCAGTGGACGCCGTCCTCCGAATCGGCGTAGCAGAGCCGGCTGACTTCGGCCGGATCGCCCAGGGCGCGGCCCGAGTACCACATCCGCACCCGGCCGCCCTCGTCCGCCACCGTGACCCAGGCCCAGACGCCATCCTGGTCGGTCGGAACGTCGGGGGAAACCACCCGGACGTGGTCGGCCCGGGCGGGAGTGACGCTGAGCCGGATGCCTTCTTTCCGGTCCACCAAGTGGTCGTCCCAGAGCAACTGGGCGCGGTCGCCGACAGTCAACGCCGATTGGGAGTGAGAGAACCGTGAGACGAGCGCCGCCCCACCCATTCCGGTCCCGAGGAAGATCCGGCGATTCACCTGCGATGCCATGTCACCGATCCCTTTCTTCATTGACGAGCCGGAATCGGGGGTAGGAAAACCCCCACTCCTATAGTCACCAGTTCGTGATGGAGCCGTCGGGACGCCGATTCAAAGGGGCGCCTGCCATCGGCTCCGTGACTTCGGCCACCAGCTTCAGGGGTTTGGTATCGACCACGACACCCAGACCCGGCCGGTCGGTGGGCCAGAGTTTTCCCTCCCGGAAGTCGTAGCTCACCGGCAGGTGGGCCAGATCCTTTTTTCGGCTGCCCCGCATCTCCGTCAGGACGGGCCCCGGAAAGGCGTTGCAGGCATGCACCAGGGCGGCGGTGGCAATCGGGCCGGTGAAATGGGGGATCAATCCGACGTAGTGGGTCTCGCAAAGGACCGCGATCTTCATGAACTCGGTGATGCCGCCGGCATTGGGGAGGGAGACTCTCGAATAGTCGATGAGCCGTTCCTCGATCAGCTCGTTGATGTCCCAGCGGTCGCCGAACTGCTCGCCCACGGCGATGGGCACCTTCACCTGAGGACGCAACTGCCGGTAGACGCCCGGATTCTCGCTGCGGATCAGGTCTTCGACGAAGTAGGGCTCCAGGTCCTCGATGAGGGTGGAGAGCCGGATGGCGTCGGGCATGTCCAGACGCGTGTGGTAGTCGACGGCCCAATCGCCGTCGGGGCCGACCCCTTTTCGAACCTCGACGCAGAGCTTGTAGGTGTCGCGAACGGATTGGCGTGGGTTGTACTGGTCACCCGAACCCCGAGTGCTGGTTCTAAAGGCCCGAAAACCGGCGTCCATGCAGGCGCGGGCCGCATCCCGTGTCGTCTTGTAGCCCCCGAATCCCGTCGAATAACACTCGATGTGCTTCCGAACCGGGCCTCCAAGCAGGTGGTAGACGGGGACGCCGAGAGCCTTGCCCCGGATGTCCCAGAGGGCCAGGTCCAGTGCGCCCAGGGCGTGGATTTTCTCCCGTCCGGGGGGATAGAAGTGCCCCCGGTACATGAGCTGCCACAGATGCTCGATGCGGGCCGGGTTCTCTCCGATGAGCAGGCCGGCGCACTGGCGGATGGTGTCCGCCGATCCCCCTTCGCCCACCCCCACGATGCCCTGGTTGGTTTCGACGAGAGAAACGTGGGCGCTCTGATTGAACATGACGCGGGAGGGGGCCTCGTAGAAGCGAATCCGGGTGATCCGCATCTCCGACAGGGCCTGACGCGCCTCTGCTTGAGCGTCCTGGGCCACGGCGGCGGCAAACCCGGCAGTCCCGGCCACCGAACCGACGAAGCTTCTTCGATTCATGGTTTCCTTCCTCTTGTCGCTGGGCAGTTTGGGACCCGAGTGTCCAGGAAAGGCCATTGCTACGCAAGCGGGAGCCCGCGCCGCGGACATGGGAAGCAATTCGCCAACAGGTATCATGGAGCGCGGATTAGTTGTCATGAGGCTCATTCGAATACTTCCGGCGCCGGCTCTGGCCGTCTGCCTCGCGGCCGGCGTTCTCCTGATGGCCCAGATCGACACCGGCACCATTCTGGGCCGGGTCCTGCTGCCGGACGGATCTCCCGCGGCGAATGCCCAGGTCAGCCTGAGACACCAGGACACGAATCAGGCCGTCGAGCTTCTCACCAGCCCGGCGGGCTATTTTCGGCGCGACGGCCTCCCGGTGGGAAAGTACGAGGTGGCCGTGGCGTCGTCGGGATTTGGGACCATGGTTCTTCGGGACCTGGATCTGTTGGTGGGACAGTCCCTCCGGGCGGATTTCCGACTCCGGCGGGGGGACGCCGCCGAAACCTCGGTCGAACAAGCGGGGCCGGCTCTGCTGGGAGCCGGGAGGACGGATCTGGGACAGGTCATCGACCAGGAGAAACTCGACTCTTTGCCGGTCAACGCCCGCGACATGGGAAAGCTGGCCGGTCTGGCGGCGGGGGCTGCTCCCTCGGCTTCGAGGGGGGGCAACGTCCAGGTCATGGGGATGAGGTTCAAGGACAATCTCACCTATATCGACGGCACCCTCTTCACCCACGGAGACGGCGATACCCCGTTCAAGGCGAGCACCGACGCCTTGCAGGAATTCGACGTGAAGACCGGCCTCTATTCGGCCGAGTACGGCGTGCGTCCCGGCGGCCAGATCACGGCGGTGACGAAGAGCGGCAGCAACCAGTTTCACGGAAACCTGTACTGGTTTCACCGGAACGACAACCTGGACGCCCGCAATTTCTTCGAACAGGGGAAGGCCGAATTCAAGCGCAACCAGTTGGGTGCGACCCTGGGAGGTCCGGTCCTGATCCCCGGTCTGTACGACGGGGCGGACCAGGCCTGGTTCTTCGTCTCCTACCAGCTCCGGTCGATTCGGGAGACCCGGCCGTTGACCGGCGTCGTTCCCACCGACGCCGAAAAGCGGGGCGAGTTCTCATCGGCCATCCTGGACCCGACGACCGGGAAACCGTTCCCGGACGGCCGGCTGCCTCGGCAACGCCTGGATCCCATGTCTACGAAGCTCCTCCACTTCTGGCCGTCTCCGAATACGCCCGGCCCCCTGAACTTCACCAGTCCCGATTCGACGGCAAACCTGGACAATCCCCAGATCATCTCGCGCGTGGACCTTGCGACCTCGCCCCGCAGCCGATGGGCCGGCCGCTTCATCTGGGATTCGAGTCCCCAGGTTTCCCCTCGGACATTCAGCGTCTTTTCTGCGGTACAGCCCCTGCGGAGCTACGGACAATCGGTCTCCAACACCAGGACCCTGGGCAACGGACTGATCAACGCGGCCAGCATCCACTGGTTCTTCCGCCCCTACATCGCCGGTCCGTCCCGACCCAAGCCCCAAGTCCCTCTGGGTCTCGGCATTCCGCAACTGCTGAAGAGCGAGGCCGACCGGAGCGGCGTTCCCTCCATCGTCATCCAGGGTTACACCGGAATCGGCGACTCGGGCGCCGTGGGGCACGCCAACCTGGGGAACTGGCAGGTCAAGGACGACGTCTCCTGGTCCCGCGGCAACCATACGCTGCGCGGAGGGGTCGAATTCCGGCAGCACTACAACTTCTACGTCATGCAGCGCCGTTCCCGATTCGAGTTCTTCAGCCGGTATACGGGAAACGCGTTCGCCGACTTTCTGCTGGGACATCCGGTGCGCACCGAGTTGGGCGGCGAGGACTTCCGCGGCAACTTCCACCAGAACAGCTTCTATTTCTACTTCAAGGACGTGTGGAGGGTCCGCCCCAGGCTGACCCTCACGCTGGGACTGCGATACGAGCTTCGGCTCCCCTGGCGGGACAAGCGGGGCTTCATGGCCAACTTCGACGTGGCCGAGGGACGTCTGACTCCCCCGCTCGTGGATGCGGACCCGCCGGCTCCCCAAACCGGCCGCTTCGAACCCGGTTTCCCCCTGGTCGAGTGGAACCGGGCCTCCGCCATCCTTCCCCGTCTGGGGATTTCGTATCGGCTCGGAAACGCCACGGTGCTGAGAAGCGGCTACGGAATCTATTCCAATGAGCCCGATCTGAACATGGTTCAGGAAATGGCCAAGAATCCACGTCCGGGCGCTCGGCGCCTGGTGTTCCTGGCGCCCCTGGAGCAGGCCACCTTGAGATTGTCAGATCCGTTTCCGGAAAGCCTGGCGGACTCGGCAGCTCCCAACCACTCGGGGATGGAGACGCCCCTTCGGCTGGCGGCCACCCATTCCTGGGGGCTGAGCCTTCAGCACCGGTGGTCTCCGGGCGTCCTCTTGCAGGTGGGGTACCTGGGATCTCGTTCCATAAACCGTCTGGAGACCATCTCTCTGAACGATGCGGTCCCCGGTCCGGGGGACCGGAGCCGGCGCCGTCCTTACCCCGAACTGCAAAACGTCGAGATGCCCTTTGCCGACGCGGACGCCTGGTTTCACGGCATGCAGTTGCAGGTGGAAAAGAGACCGGACCGCTACGGACTCTCGGCCCTGTTGGTTTTCGACTGGTCCCGGCAGATCGACAACGGGGGCGGATACCAGGGCCCGCCCTCGCGCCGCCGATTCCGATCCCGCAACATGCCGCATGCCGCCAACCGGGCCCTTTCCGAATCTCATGCGCCCAGACGAGTGATGGTGACCGCCGGCTACGATCTGCCCTTCGGCGCCGGACGCGCCTTTCTTTCCAAGGGGGCCATGGCGAAGATTCTCGGCGGCTGGTCGATTCGGGCCATCGCCAGCTTCCAGGACGGCGGCTGGTTTACCGTCTACCTGCCCGGCGACACGCTGGACACCGGCTCCTACCATTCTCAATGGCCGGACCGGATTCGGAATCCCAACCTTGCCGGCTCGGAGCGGACTCCCTCCCGGTGGTTCGACACCGGGGCGTTCCGGCGTCCGGAGATGTTCCATTACGGGAACGCCGGACGGAGCTCGGTGGAGGGACCGGGCGTCATCAATCTGGACCTTTCACTCCGGCGCACCTTTCAGTTCCAGGAAAGCCGGCGGCTGGAGCTGCGCCTGGAGGCCTTCAACGCCACCAACCATCCCAACTTCGTGTTGACGGGCCAGTCCAAGACCGGTGAGTTCGGAACCTCCGAGTTCGGGGCTCTGGGGAAAGCGCAACCGGCCCGGCAGCTACAGGGGGCGCTCAAGTTCTACTTCTAGAAAAAGCGCGAAAGAGGCTGGAGAAACAAAGCGAAGAGACGGCCGGAAACCCCGGCATAGGGACGCAGGAAGGCGATGAAGGCGGACGGATGCCGACGGTGCGCCGAACCGGATGGACGAAGGAGGTCCGGCGATTGAGAGGAATTGCTCAGCCCTTGTCCCCAGCGCCGAGCTTTTCCGCCTTGCGTATTACGAAAGAGGCGTGAGGGGGTGAGGAGCGGCGGCCTGCCGCTCCTCACCATAAAACTTAGCCCTTGAGCCGGTTGATGATCCTCACCACGAGCACAGTGGCCGCTCCAGCATAAAGCGCCACGACAATCTGTCCGAGAATGGCGTTGATGTGTCCGCCAATCCCCGCGATAATGTCCAACCCCCCCAACGCGCCCGAACTCACGGCAGCACCGGAGGCGATGACAACGGCTAGCTCGCCAGTCGCATTTTCAGCATCGACCTCGGTTATGGCATAGACAATACCCAGGACGACCAAGGCCAAGGCGAGTATGCCTCCTGTCTCCGGTTTGGCCACACCCTCGATGATTGCCACCAGGACGGTCAACGCGACGATGATTCTACCCATGGATGTTCCTCCCCCCAAAAGAAAGTTGTGGTGACACGCTACGTCGGCTTCGTTTTCGCTGTGGATATGGAAGACAATAGCGCAAGGTTGGAAGGTTTATACCACGGCTGAAATGAAAACAACAGTGTCAAGCAAAAAAACCCGGAGTCGCCTCACTTGTCACAGGCTCAGCCGAGCTTCCCGCCGGACGTGCGATGATGAGGTGAGAAGGGAGAAGAGCGGCTGGAAACCGCCCCTCTCCACGTAGTTCAGCCCTTGAGCCGGTTGATGATTCTCAACACGAGAACGGTGGCGGCAACCGCATGCAGCGACATGACGATCTGTCCGAGAATAGCGTTCACGGGCCCGCCAATCGCGGGGATGTTTTCCAACGCGCCCGAACTCACGGCAGCACCGGAGGCGATGACAACGACCAACACGCCAGTCGCATCTTCAGGATCGATCTGGGTTATCGCGTAGATGATACCCAGGACGACCAGGGCCAAGGCGAGTATGCCTCCCGTGTCCAGGTTGCCCACACCCTCGATGATGGCCACCAGGACGGTCAACGCAACGATGATTCTACCCATGGATAATCCTCCCCCCAAAAGAAAGTTGTGGTGGTACGCAACATCGGCTCCGCTGTGGATATAGAAGACAATGGTGCAAGAGTGGGTGAGTTATACCACCGCTGAAATGAAAACAACAGTGTCAAAAAAATTTGCTTCAAGCCGTCATTAATTCTGATTTCGTCACCAAATTCGGACCGTCCTCTACCCGGTTGGCGCCTGAAAGACGCCTGTCTTACTTCGCCGGGAGTTTCGGGCCGTCCTCTAACCGAGTTGGGAAATATCGCGGACGGCGCCCTGGGCGGCGCTGGTGGTCAGAGCGGCATAGGCGGCCAGGGCCTGGGAGATGGGACGGTGGCGGTCGCTCGGACGGTAGGCGTCCCGGCCCCGAGCTTCCGTTTGCCGGCGGCGTCGTGTCAGCTCTTCGTCCGGGACCGCCAATTCCAGCGTCCGGTTGGGAATGTCGATCCGGATCAGGTTTCCCTCTTCCACCAGGGCAATGGCCCCACCCTCGGCCGCCTCGGGGGAGACATGTCCGATGGACAATCCGCTGGTCCCGCCGCTGAAGCGCCCATCCGTCAGCAGCGCGCACTTGGCGCCCAGTTGCCGGGCCTTGATGTAGGAGGTCGGATAGAGCATCTCCTGCATCCCCGGACCGCCTTTGGGTCCTTCGTACCGGATCACCACCACGTCCCCGGCCTGGACCCCTCCTCCCAGAATCCCGTCGCAGGCTTCCTCCTGGGACTCGAAGACTCGGGCCGGTCCCTCGAAGACCCAGATCGACTCGTCCACCCCGGCGGTCTTCACGATGCACCCGTCCTCGGCCAGATTGCCGTAGAGGACGGCCAGCCCTCCGTCCTGGGAATAGGCGTGCTCGGCCGACCGGATGCACCCTTCCCTCGAGTCCAGGTCGGACGCCTGGTAGTAGCTCTCCTGAGAAAACGCTTCCCGGGTGCGAACCCCTCCGGGAGCCGCCAGCGCCCGGCGGCGCGCGAAATCACAAAGCGAGCCGTTGCCGTCCCGCAAGTCGTTCCTGCGAATCATGTTCTTCATGTCGTCCCCGGAGACGGTCCCCACTCCGGAGTGAATCTTCCCGGCGCGCTGGAGCTCTCCCAGGATGGTCGGAATCCCGCCGGCGCGGGCCACATCCTCCAGGTGAAACTTGCCCGTGGCCGGCGCCACCTTGCAGATGCAGGGGACCTGGCGGGACAGGCGGTCGATGTCGGCCATGGTGAAATCCACTTCCGCCTCCCGCGCCATGGCCAGGATGTGCAGCACCGTATTGGTGGACCCGCCCATGGCGATATCCAGACTCATGGCGTTCTCGAAGGCGTCGAAGGTGGCGATGTTGCGGGGCAGCACCGACTCGTCCCCCTCAAGGTAAAAGGCCCGGGCCATCCGGACGATGCGCTTGGCGGCCCGCTCGAAGAGCTGCCAGCGCAGCGCGTGGGTCGCCAGGATGGTCCCATTGCCGGGCAACGCCAAGCCGATGGCTTCGTTGAGACAGTTCATGCTGTTGGCCGTGAACATGCCCGAGCAGGACCCGCAGGTGGGACAGGCCTCTTCCTCCATTTTCAGGACCTGGGCGTCGCTGATCCGGCTGTCACCGGCGGCCACCATGGAATCCACCAGATCCAGCTTGGCCGGCCCCGAAGCCAGCAGGGCGCGGCCCGCCTCCATGGGACCTCCCGAGACGAAAATCGTGGGCAGGTTCAACCGCAGGGCTCCCAGGAGCATGCCGGGAGTGATCTTGTCGCAGTTGGAGATGCAGACCAGGGCGTCGGCCTTGTGGCCATTCACCATGTACTCCACGCTGTCGGCAATCAGCTCGCGGCTGGGGAGGGAGTAGAGCATGCCGTCGTGCCCCATGGCGATGCCGTCGTCCAGGGCGATGGTGTTGAACTCCACGCCGTACCCGCCGCTGGCGTCGATGACCTGCTTGACCCTCTGGCCGATGGGATGCAGGTGGACATGGCCGGGGACGAACTGGGCAAAGGAGTTGGCGATGGCGATGATGGGTTTCCGGAAGTCCTCCGTCTTCATCCCGGTGGCTCTCCAGAGAGCCCGGGCTCCGGCCATGCGCCGCCCCTGGGTGGTGATGCTGCTGCGGAATCCCCTCTGATGCATGACGTCCTCCTGACGGTAAGATACTGAGAGAACAGGACAAGCCGCAAGGCTGGGGCGGGGGCGGGGGCGGCGGTTTCCTAACCGCCGATCTCCAAAGTGACAATCTAGTAACGAAGAACGGGCGATTAGGAAATCGCCCCTCCTACCGGACAAACTGAAAGGAATACAGCCGGGCATCCCGCATAACGAACCGAAGACGAACCGGCCGTCCCGCCAACCCGCTCACGTCGGACCGGCCTCTCCAGCTCGCCGCGACCTTCAGATAGTTGCCGTTGATCTCGCCGGCGTCGGCCGCCGTGAAGCCATCCAGCGGCCGTCCCGACTCGTCCTGAATCTCCACCTGAACGATCCCTCCGGCGCCGGTGTCCGCATTCAACTGGAGCGTTGTCCCCTCGAAAACCAGCGGCTTCGTCGTCAGCTCCCCTCCCGTATACGCGGCTTCGGCCGCGATGAAGCCGTCGGTCCGGGCAACGGCCACGCCCCGCACCGGCTGCCCCGTCCGGGTCGGATCGTTGTGGACCTTCTGCCAACCGTCAAAGTAGATCTCCATCCGCGGGTCCGACGCCGACGGGAGCGGACGTTTCACGAAGAGCATTCCGGCCCAGAAGCTCCCCTCCGGACCCAGCCGAATGAACGGGGTCCGCCCCGGGGACCGGCTCCAACGGATCCCGTCGCGGCTGGTGGCCAACTGGATGTCGGCTCGCCCCGGGAACTGGCTCAGCGATCCGTCCTCTTTGATCTTGGCTTCCCAATGGCTGTAGATGGATACGAAGGCGACGTAGACCCGGCTCGTGTACTGGATCACGGGCAGGCTGTAGAAGTCGACGCGGTTCGGAGCCGCGGAATTGGCCTCGTCCACCTCGTCGGGGGCCAGGACGATCTCCTCCGGAGTCCAGTGAATGAAATCGTCCGACACCGATCGCCCCATGCGGAGGAGCCGGGCCCGCCAGCCCATTTCCCGCTCGCCGTAGACCCGGTGGTAGTAGGCCAACTGCCGCGGGTCGTCGAAGGTCTTGACCCGGCTGTAGGCCACGTACTTGCCGATGCGGCCGTCCCAGAAGGGTTCGAAGCCTCCATCCCCCGAGGTCCCCAGCTTGCCCGTGATCCGCTTCCAGCGAATGCCGTCGTCGGAAACGAACCCGTATTTCCCCTTTCCGTCGGGAAGCGGCTCCATTTCATCGTCCGGATCGGGTTCGCGGGGCGGAGTGAGTTTAAAGCTGGCTTTGAGGCGATCCGCGGGACCGGAAGCATTGGGATCCACGAACACGGTGTTGACGCCGACGGAGGCCACGGCGTAGGGAAAATCGTCGTTGGGGAACAGGATGTTGTTGTCGCGCGAGCCCTCCCATTCCACCAGGCCCAGGGACGGCTTCCGCCACTCGACGCCGTCGTCCGACTCGGCGTAACGCAGGAGGTTGCAGTGGAGCTTCTGGTTCCAATAGTCGCATTCGACGCCCGGCGCGCCGTAGTAGAGACGGAATAGCGGCCCGTCCCGGACCACGAATCCGGGCGCCGGCAGCGGCACCCTCCTACCGGTGGCGATGGCCTCGCCGGTCCGCATGGTGACGTTGCGCATGGACGCGACGAGATGCTCGTCCCGGCCGTCTTCGGTCCAGGGTCCGACGAATAGTTGCTTCTCGCCGCCCACCACGACCGGCTTGTCCGAGGCCGGCGCCGCGAGGGTGCGCAGCAGGGCAAACGCCATGCCCGCAAGACCCCAGGCCGCTCGACGAAATCTCATCCCGAATGCAATCCTCCCGCCCGTCTTGTTAACGGAAGCGAATTGAATAGAGGTCGGCGTCCTTCATCTCGAACACCAGGCGGACCTTCTTGCCGGACCAGTCGCCCAGGTCGCCGTCGCCGTTCCAACGGACCACGCGCTCGATTTCGTCCCCGTAGATTTCGGGACTTTCGTTCAGGCTCAGGCCCGGGACGGGTCGACCCAACTCATCCTGCAGGCCCACCTTCACGTAGCCGACGGCGGACGTCGAGTAGTTGAGGACCAGTTCCTTGCCGTCGAAGGTGAGTGGGTGAGTCAGGAGGCTGCCGCCCCCGAAATCGGCGTGGACGGAAGCGAAGCCGTCGACTCTCAGAGTGTGGCGGCGCAGCCGGCAGGTGGGCAACTCATAGTGCTCACCCAGATAGATTGAGACCTCTTCGGGGCCGGTCCGGAGGATTCCCCAGGCTGTCATGTTGTTCCGGTGCCCCCAGTTCCCCTGGTCCAGGCCGGCACGGACGAAACCCTCCCGAAACGTCCGCTGGAAGCGATATCCGTCACGGCTGCTGATGAGGACTGCGTCCGAGACCCCGCCGAAGAGGGCGATCCGGTACCACTCCTCCAGAGATTGACCCGCCGCCGCGGCTCGCTTGCGGTTCCGTTCGAGCCGTTCCTTTCTGCCGGGCTCGTGCAGTTCCTTCCAATAAGCCTGAAACAGGGCTTCGTCCGTTTCCTGGACGATTCGGGTGGGCATGAAGCGCTTGGGAAAACCCAGATAGATGTGCGGCGCCCGGGGATAGGGCGTGATGGCGTTGGTGTAGAAATGCTCCAGGGGCGCGTCCTCATAGTCCAGGTACTTGCCCTCTGTCCAGGTGAGGAAATCGGCTGAGGTCGCCGTCTTGATGGCTCTCACACCCGAATATTTCCACGTGGCTCCAACGGGGCGGATGAAATCCCGGTAGAAGGCCACGTATTTCCTTCGTCCCGGGTCCCAGAACGCCAGGTTCTGGGAGTCGAAGGCGCCGTCGCTGATGACCGGCTCCTCCTGGACCTGCCTCCAGTTCAGGCCGTCGGCCGAGGCGAAGACCAGGAGCGGACCTCCCCCCAGCGCCTTGTATCGCTGGTCGGCCGGAGCTTCGGGGTTCGAATCCTTGAACGGGGCGAAGTTGTGCGACCCCTTGCCCGTCAAGATGATGTTGTTGTCCTTGGAGCCGTTGTGGGAATGCAGACCCAGCGAGGGCCGCGTCCAGTGGACGCCGTCCAGGCTCTCGGCATAGCAGTAGAACTGCTTGGCATCTTCGTCCGTCCCCACCCCCCGGTAGTACATCCGGAACCGGTCGCCGTCCTGGAACACGGTCACGTAGGCCGAGTACTCTCCTTCCCAGGGCCGGTCGAATTCGATGGCCACCTCGGCCGGTTGCGGGCGGTGCATTGCCAACCGCAAATTGTCCATGCGCGCGATCAGCCAGTCGTCAACGAAGAGTTCCAGACGCGACCCGACATCCCGGACAACGTCGTGGGATCCGGCAGACAAGGAAAGCGAGAGCGGTCCCGCCAGCCAGATCGTCCCCAATGTGCACAAAATCAGCTTCTTCACGATCCCTCCTCTATCGGGTTGCGCCGATTAAATCACCGGACGAGGGAAAATAACACACGGTGGCCGATTCCCCCGGCTCCGGCGCGGGTGATATAAACGGGTCGAAATAATCAGGAGAAGCGAACCCATGGAAGCCCTCGATTATCTGCACGACCTGGTTCCCATGAACACCACCAGCAGCCGTTCCAACCTGCCGGCGGCCGACTACGTGGAAGAGGCGTTGAAACGCCTGGATTTCGAGACCGAGCGGATCGAGTACGACGACGCCAACGGAGTCCGCAAAGCCAGCGTCGTGGGCAAGCGGGGAGAGGGCCAGGGCGGCATGGCCTACTTCGGCCACACCGACACGGTACCGGCCGACACCTGGTTCACCGACGAGCACGGACCTTTCGATCCCACCATCAAGGGAGACCGCCTCTTCGGGCGCGGCTCCTGCGACATGAAGGGGTCCATCTCCTGCATGCTTGCGGCCGCGGGCCGGTTCTCGGACGCCCGCTTCCGGGAGCCCCTCTACATCACCCTGACCTCGGACGAAGAGATCGGCTACGGGGGCGCGGCCGCGGTGGCCCGCGAATCCCGATTCTTCCGCGAGATGGTCGAGGGAGGAACCCGGGGAGTCATTGGCGAGCCCACCATGCTGGAAGTGGTCTATGCCCACAAGGGCACCTACGGGTTCATCGCCACTTCGCACGGAAAGGCGGCCCACTCCAGCAGCCGCGAGGGCCTCAACGCCAACCTGGCCATGATTCCCTTCCTCTCGGAGATGAAGCGCATCCACGACGAGACGGAGGCGGACCCCGAGTGGCAGAACGATGAATTCGATCCGCCGGGAATCAGCTGGAACATCGGAATCAACGACCACACCCGGGTGGTGAACATGAAGGCGGCCCAGAGCATCTGCACCGTCTACTACCGTCCCATGGCCGGCATGGACGCCGACGGCCTGATGCGGCGGGCGCAGGAGAAGGCCGAGGAGTGCGGAATCGAGTTCAACCCGCTCTGGACGGGCAAGCCCATCTACATGGATCCCGACTCGGACTTCGTCCAGGAAGCGCTGGACCTGACGGGACGGCGGGTCCCCCGGACCGTCGCCTTCGGCACTGACGGCGCCATGCTGACGGAGTTGGAGCGGTTGGTGGTGCTGGGACCCGGGGACATCGCCCAAGCCCATACCCACGACGAGTGGATCCTTCTGGACCAGATCGAGAAGGGCACCCAACTCTTCACACAGACGATCCGCCAATGGTGCGGAGCCGCCGGTTGAGGCGAACCGATTCTGGAGGACCTTTCATGACGAGCACCAAGACCATGACCAGCAACAAGACCGAACTGCTGACCCAGGACCGGGCCCATCTGATCCATCCCCTGCACGACCGCAATCTGCAGGAGCGGGGGCATGTCTGGGTCAAGGGGGAAGGCGCCGTCCTGACGGACGCCGACGGACGGGAATACATCGACGGTCTGGCAGGACTCTGGAACGTGGTGGCCGGCCACGGACGGCGGGAGCTGGCCCGGGCCGCCTCCGGACAGATGGAGCAACTGGGATACTGTTCCGGTTACGCCGGAAGCTCCAACCCGCCCGCCATCCGGCTGGCCCAGCGGATTTCGGATATCACGTACCCGAGCATCTCCAGGTTCTTCTTCACTTCAGGCGGCGGCGAGTCCACCGAGAGCTGCGTCAAGACGGCCCGTTACTACTGGAAGCTCCTGGGCTATCCGCACAAGACCAAGGTGATCTCCAGGCAGTGGGGGTATCACGGGGTCACACTGGCCGCCATGAGCGCCACCGGGATCACCGCCTACTGGCCCATGTTCGAGCCCCGGGTGCCCGGTTTCATTCACGTTCCGTCTCCCTACCCCTACCGCTACGAGGCCCCGGCCGGGGCCGACCCCGCCGTGGCCGCGGCCGACGAGCTGGAGAAGGCCATCCTGCGGGAGGGTCCCGACACGGTGGCCATGTTCCTGGCCGAACCGGTCCAGGGCGCCGGCGGCGTCATCGTTCCGCCCGATGGCTATTTTCAGCGCATCCGGGAAATCTGCGACCGGTACGACGTGCTCCTAGTCTCCGACGAGGTCATCACCGGTTTCGGGCGGACCGGGCGCATGTTCGGCCTGGAGCACTGGGACATCGAGCCGGACATGATCCAGTACGCCAAGGCGTTGACCTCCGGATACTTTCCTCTGGGGGGAATCGGCGTCAGCGAGCGGATCGCCGAGGTCATGGACGAAGGAAAGTCGACCTGGATGCACGCCTACACCTACAGCGCCCACCCCGTCGGCTGCGCCGTCGCGCTGGCCAATCTGGACATCATCGAGGGAGAGGACTTCCCGGCCCAGGCCGCCGAGAAGGGGCGCTATCTGCTGGACGGCCTGCAGTCGGCGCTGGGAGGCCATCCCCACGTGGGCGAGGTCCGCGGTCTGGGCCTCATGGCCGGAATCGAACTGGTCCAGGACAAGGCGACCAAGGCGGAGTTTTCCGCCTCCGAGAAGGTGGGGATCCGGGTCCACCAGGCGGCCCAGGAGCGGGGGCTCTTCAGCCGCCTGCGGCAGGACGTCTTCTGCCTGGCTCCGCCCGTCATCATCAGCCGGTCGCAAATCGACCGTGTCGTCGAGATCATGACCGAGTCCGTGGGCGAGGTCCTGGGTTAGCCGGCCTGCGGCCTTCATTTCCAGGAGGAACTCATGCGAAGTGTCTTCGTCTGCCTATTGCTGCTCTTTCCCCTGACCGGCCGGGCCGAGAACCGCCTCTTCGTCCTCCAGGGTGAGGAAGCCATCCTGGAGGTCGACATCGACGACGAAGGAAACGCTCGGCAGGTTCGAGCCTACCGGGAACGCGACCTGCCCGGCGTCTTTCCGGCGCAGTCGCTGGAAATGCGGGACGGAAACATCCTGGTCACCTACGACGGGCAGAAGCGCCCCACGGCCCGGTTGCTGTATCGCCGTTCACAAGGCCTGACGAAGTACGACGGCAACCCGGGACAGGCCTCCGACCTCGCCGGCCGGCGGCTGGAGAAGACCGATACGGCGCAGAATTTCCGTAGTGGCAGCCGGCTCTACTCCGAGAGCGGCGGGGGTCATTACCTCGACCGTCAGCATCTCGCCCGGCTGCAAGGGGCCACCGGAGACCGCTATCGGGACCTCTTCGTTCTGGACGACGCCGCTTTCGGAGTGGCTGCGGACCGGATCGACCGGCTTTCCGGCGACGACGCGGGCGCCCTGGAGGCCAAGGAAGCACTGGCCATGCCGGGCAGCCGGCTGACGGCGGCCGCGGTAAGTCCCTGGGGAGAGGTCTTCGTCTCCGACGAGTCCCAACCCACGATTCACCGGCTTCGGCTTCAGGACGACGCGCTGATTGCCAACGGGACATTGGCCCACCCCGGCCTCCGCGTTCCCCGCGGACTGGAGTTCACCCGGGACGGAGAACTCCTGGTAGCCAACGCGGGACCCGGACCGGACGGTGTGCTCCGTTTCGGATTCGAAACGGTCGACTTCAACTGGAGGGGGAGGCCCAATGGGGGAATCGACCTGGACGGGAAGGGCGCAACCGATCTGGTCCTGGCCCGGACCGTGGGCTACGTCCTCTCGGAGAAGCAGACTCCCCTGATCAAGCTGAGCCCGGAGCGGGCGGGAGGCCACTACGGGATCTCCCAGGTGGGGCTGGTGCTTCCGGGTAAGAACTCGGAGGCCGCCATCATCGC
Source organism: Acidobacteriota bacterium (assembly GCA_028874215.1). Lineage (NCBI taxonomy): Bacteria > Pseudomonadati > Acidobacteriota > Acidobacteriota bacterium. The sequence continues at coordinate 164,725 of JAPPLF010000003.1, read as the reverse complement.
CCTGGTCCAGTACGAGCCGGGCGGCTACACACCGGTGCACTACCACCCGGACATGGAGCAGGCGGAGATCGTGGTCTCGGGCCGGGCAATCTGGGAGGTCGGCGAGTTCGAGCGGGAGGTGGGCCCCGGGGACGTGATCTTCTGCCCCCGCTACGCCAAGCACGGCTACAAGGTGCTGGGAGACGAACCCTTCAAGTTCTTCCAACTGGAATGGCGGAGCCTGGGCAACCGGTACCAACCCGCGGACAAGACCATAGGTAGCCGGTGACGGCGGCCGTAGATTTCCGTCCCCGGTCAATTTTCGTAGAGCTGGAGCGGAAGCGAGGTCATCACCTCGCAGCCGGTGGCGGTGACGCGCACCGAGGCGCTGGACCCGCTGCCGAACTCGCCGGGAATGAGGACGCCGGCCACCAGGTGGAAGGTCATGTTCTCCCGGAGGCGCCGCTTCTCCCCCTGCCGGATGCTGATGATCTGGCCCTCACCCCAGTCGGGGGGATAGTTGATGCCGATGGAATAGCCCAGCCGGCTCACGTGCCACTTGCCGAACCCCGCCTTGGCGATGACGTCCCGCCCCACTTGGTCCACCTCTTCCGAGACGGCCCCCGGCCGGATGGCGTCGATCACTTCCTGGATGGCCCGGTTCTGGGCGTCAGAAAGCTGGCGCAGCCGGGGATTCACCCGGCCCACCGTGGCCATGCGGAAAACGGCCCCGCAATAACGATGCTTGGAGGCCGCGATTTCAAAGCAGCAGTGGTCGTCGTCCTCCAGCCGGCGGCCCCGCCAGGTGGCATGGCACGCGCCTGACCGGGGCCCCGAAACAATGAAGTTGGGCAGTCCGGTGTACTCGGCTCCCGCCTCGCACCATTCCTTGTAGACGGCCGCCGCGATCCGGTCCTCGGTGGTCCCCGGTCGAGTCGCCCGGATCCCAGCCAGACACGCCCGGTCGGCGATGGCCACCGCCTGGCGAATTACATCCACCTCCTCGGCCGACTTGATCATCCGCGCCTCCTCGATGACGCTGGAGCAGTCGACCAGCGTGGCATGAGGCAGCGCGCCGGCCAGAGCCTGGTGCTCGTTGACCGTCAGGAACCAGCTCTCCGATTCGATCCCCAGACGCTTCCGCGCCAGGCCCATCCTGGAAAGAGTCCGGATGGTGACCTCCACCGGCACCTCGTCGTCCTCCACCGGAGCGACCTCGGTCAACCAGGAGAACTCGGGGACGTTGGTCCCGACCTCCAACCTCCGGCCGACCAGGACCGGCGACTCACCCGGAACCAGGATCAGGCAGTGGTAGCCGTAGTAGCCGGGGGTTTCGTAGCCGGTGAGGTAGGTGATGTTCTCGGGTCCCCGAACCAGCAGGGCGTCGACGCCCGCCTTCCGGATTCCGTCCATCACCAGCCGGTACCGGCGCAAATACTCGTCCCGGCTGAAGCTCAGTCCGGGGTGGAGGTTCATTTTGGGATTCGGGTCGCGTTCGCCGTGCATCTCATTCCTCAGTTCAGACTAATGCGGGATCACAAACCGCTGGAGTTCCTCGTCGACATCACCACTTGGCCAAGCCTACGGGCCTGACGACTGTCCCCTTGGATCTCAATGTACGCTGCCACCCCCATTCCACTTCGGGAGTGTGGCTCAGATACAGTTTAGGTGTCACGGTATAATGGAAATATTGTGATGGTATGCACCGAGATCTCCCTCACCACAGAAGTTCACACGCGAGTTCGTCAAAGGGCAGCCGACCTCGGCATCTCCCCCGCCGAATACATTCGCCGACTGGTGGACCAGGATTTGTCCCGGTCCCCAAGGAACACTGATCGATCCCTGGTTTTCGATCTGGGCTCCTCCAAGCGGATGAATATCGCATCGGGAAAATCCCGAATGATTGCGGTAGCGATCGGCGCCCACAAGCGCCGAGGCTCCGAATCGTCATGAGTATCGTCGCGAACGGCTCGGCCACGCATGATCGCCCTTGACAGCGATTTCACGAACTACCGGTACGGCCGTGGGCGCGGGTTGGCGTTTGAAGTGCTCAGGTAAACAGGTGTTTCGGTGACGACGGGCACGGGTCATACTCGCCCACCGAGCAAGCTCAGATTCGCGGCGCGAACCGGCGCCGATTATCAGGATGTCCACGGACCGCCGAGCATCCCTCACATCCCCCACACGGTCACCGGCGCGCCGCCTTCCGTCTCGTTGCGGCGATAGATCTTTTCTACCCACGGCTTGCCCTCGGTGCGGTCGAAAATCACCAAGTGTCCCTCCGCCGCAGTGCAGCGGTCCATGTAGGCGCGCGTCTGCGCCAGACCCTCGCGGAGCGTCTCGTCGAGGCTTCGGCGCAGCACCTTGCATTCGACGACCACCTTCTGCGCCGGCCGATCCGTCCCGGCTCTCGTCTCGCCGGAGCGTCCGCCCACAGGCCACACCATCAGCAGGTCGGTCCGCCGCCGGCCCAATCCGTACTCGCGCTCGATCCGCCCGCCGCTGTTGACGATACGCTGCAGGAATGCCTGCAACAGCAACTGCGGACCGGCTTCCTTGTACTGGAACCGCTCCACCCAGTGCTCCGAGTGCTCCCGAAAGAACTCCTGGAACGCGGTCAGCAACTTTCCGACCCGCAGGGCGCCGTCATCGTCGATGTACCATGCGGGATCCTGATGGATCGACATCTCCTGCGTCGTGTAGGTCAGATCGCGGGGGATCACCTCCCGGTAAATGGGATTGGCGATGGCGACGGGGCGGGTTCTCGTCACAAGGCCCAGGTCGCGCGCATACTCCAGATCATCGGCTGGAATCGAGTCGACGGCGTCGGAGCCTTCCAACAGCGGTTCAATTACCCGGCGTACCCGCTCTTCCTGAAGCTTGTCCGTGAGCTGGTCCAGATGCGTTTCTCGTCGGAGGATCAATTGTTCGCATGCGTCCTGGATGGCTTCTCCGGCGATCTCCCGGCTGCGGTCCCGTCCGGTCTTGTTCCTGAAACACGCTTCGTAGGCCAAGGCGTTCACCAACCACGGCTGTCCCTGGGTCAACTCCCAGATCTCGCCTCGTGCCTCGTCCGTGAACACCTGTCCCGACTCGTCGGTGTGCTGCCCCAGCAGGGACTCGACGTCACGCCGCGAGAAGTCTCCCAGCCGCAGGGATTCGGCGCGAATGTTGAAGGCGCTGCCGCCGGCGATGATCTGGTTCTCCGCTGCAGACTGAATGCGATAGTCGCGCACGTCGCGCACGCCGCACAGGATCACGCTCTGGGGAAACCGGCGCGGGCGGTCCGGATAGCCGGCCCGGAGTTGCCGCAACACCGCAAGCAGGGTGTCGCCAATCAGGGAATCGATCTCGTCGATCAGGAGCACCAGCGGTTTCGCATCGGCTTCGGACCAGCGAGCCAGTGTGTCCCCAAGTGCATCGTTGGGACCGGATCCTTCGAGGATGTCACGCCAGACCTCGGCTACGAACAAGTCGTCGAGCCCGTGGCGCGCCGCTCTGGCCAGAGCGCTGAGAATCGCTCGCACGCCCTCCCGCACGTCCTCCCGCGCCGTTTGGCCGCCTTCGACGTTGACGTACACGCAACGGAACTCGCCAACCAGGTTGAGTTGGTCCCTCAACGCCAGCAACGCAGAGGTCTTGCCCGTCTGGCGCGGCGCGTGCAGCACGAAGTACTTCCATTGCCGGATGAGCAACAGGAGATCATCGGCATCGAGGCGTTCCAGGGGTGGGATGCTGTAGTGCATCTCCGGGTTGATCGGACCGGCGGTGTTGAAGAAACGCACGCTTTGAGTATCGCACGTTGTCTTAGGTCACGCAGTGTCCCGAAAACCGGCTTCAGCCATTTTTCGGAACGTCGGAGGAACGGGTTCGGGGGTCGGTTCTCTTTACGCCGCCGTCACCGCACGGAAAACGCGTAACCCAAGGCATGCGCCGCCTTCCGAAACGCCGCCTCGGATCTTGTGGCAACGACGAGCCGGCGCGGGCCGGCACGGATGCAGTGCTTGGTAGCCCGCGGATCGGCCACGATACGGTCGGCGATCTCCTTGTCCGCGCATTCGATGATCAGGGCCTGTCCCTTCGCGGTCAGGGCTCGCGATCCCTGCTCGACACGGCGGAAAAACCCTTCCACCCGGTCCGGCAGGGGCTGATCTTTGCGCGCGGTGAGAAACTCCCTCAATTGCGCCACATCCTGGCCGCTTTCCACGGCCGACATGGCTCGAGCGAGATCCAGACGCCAGACGCCGTCCGACACGGTCTTGGCATAGGTCTCCAGCAGCACACGTTCTTCCGGCCGCAGCGGCGCCGTCGACTGCACGCGAAGATCGGTAAACAGGGTCAGCGCCGTTCGGACCGGAGGCGCGGCCGGCTCGTAAATGTCGGCCTGATCGAGGCAATAGGCGCCGAGCGGATTGAGTCGAAAATACTCCAGGCCATCGTACCGGCTGAGGAACTCCAGATCATCGGCGCCCCACAGGCCGATGTAATCGCGCCGCGCGTGGCGCGGGTCGGTGAACGCCACGTCCACCATGCCCAGGGTGGCCGCGTACTCGAACAACAGGCACAGGACATATCGCCCCTGCAGCGCGTTCCAACTCTGATCACCGGCAAGCCCGAAGCTCCCGTGCTCCGGCCCGCCGAGGTAGAGGTGCCAGGGATACCGCGTGACGCTGAAGTCCAGTTCCGCCGCCTGCATAAACCGAAAGAACTCGTCCACCTGAACCCACCGGCCGACCGGACATTCCGCGAGCGCCTCGTCGACCCAGGGCCGGCGGTTGCGCGGCGCGGTCATCGTCCGTTTGCCCCGGCCCCGGGTCTGCCCCTTGATCTCCTCCACCCGGCTGAACTCGTCCAACAGGGTGTTCTTCAGCCAAGCTTTCCAGGTCCGCCGGAGGGTCTCGGCGGGCAGCGCCGTGAAGGCCGCGCGTCCGGCCTTGGTCAACGCCAGCTTGGAGCCGCGCAACTGGGAAAGCTTGCCGGCCTGCACCAACCAGGGCCAGGCGAAGGACCGGATGGGGCCGACGAACTGTGTCCACCGCTTCTTCTTCTCGGTTGCGTCGTAAAAGTCGCCGTCGTAAAGCACCTCCGCGACGCGTCGCACGGAGACCGCGGACGCGCGCCGGGTCTTCCTGCTGATGGAGATCCTGCCGGCATCGATGAGGCGGAGCACGGCCAGCAGGTCGTACGCCGCAGCCTGCTCCATGTTGCGGCAATTCAGGGACACTCTGTCGAACTTCGGTTTCTGCCCCTTGGGAACAAATCCGCTCCGGCGCCGATCGACGAAATCCGGAGCTTCCTCCACCGAGGCGACGGTCGGGAACTCCGGCTCGGGAACAAACTCCCGGAGCTGCTTCCGGAGGTCGCTGGGAATGGTGGTCGGGGGACGATACCGTTCGCCGTCCGGCGGGTAGAGAAACAAGTGCAACAGGGTCGGTTTCTCAGTTTCGCCCCGGTCGATACCCCTCGGCAGCACTCCGTACTTGGCGCGAAACCGTTGGGCGTTGAATCGGCCCTCCAGGCCATAGAGCGTCTCCTTCACCGCCAACTGCTGGGTTCGGTTGAGCCGCTTCCACAGGTCTCGTAACGACCTGCCAGTCAGCCGGGGCAAGATGGACTCCACCATGCCGGCCTTCCGTGTCGGTCGCGGCTTGCGAATCGACAGCAACCCCATCATGGGTTTGAGGGTCGGGACCATCAGTGCCGACAGAGCTTTCTCCACGGTGGCGGACGGCAGTTCGATTCTCATGGCTCAGGGTCTCCGAATTCGAAGGTCGTCGACCGCAGGATACATCGAGTTCAACGAAGAGATCGTCTGGGCAGGGACAGAGCGTATCCCAGGGCATGGGCCGCCCGGCGAAACTTGGCTTCTGATTTTGCGGGAACGACGAGCCGGAGCGAACCGGCGCGCCTGCAGTACTTGGCGGCCTGTTGGTCGGCGACAATCCGGTCCGCGATCTCCTTGCTCGCGCACTTGATCAACACGGCCGCCCCCTCCGGCTTCAGGGCGCGCCCACCGAGCTCGACGGTGCGGAGAAACCCCTCGACCCTTTCGGGCAACGGTTGATCGTCGCGGGCGGCGAGAAACTTTCCCAGTTGCGTCACGTCGTGACCGCGCTCGACGGCCGAAAGAGAGCGAGAGAGATCCAGCCGCCATCTCCCGTCGGACTCCGGCTCGGCGTAGATCTCCAACAGCACGCGTTCCGGCGGCGGCAGTGGAGCCGACGACTGTACTCGAAGGTCGCTGAAGAGGGTCAGGCGGGTACGACGCGGAGGAATCGCCGGCTCATATCTGTCGGTCCGGCCGAGACAGTAGGCACCAAGCGGATTGAGCCGAAAATATTCCAGCCCGTCGTAACGGCTGAGGAATTCCATTTCTTCCGTGCCCCAGATGTGCCAGTAATCAGGCCGCGCTCCGCGTGGATCCGTGAACGCGACGTCCACTAAGCCGAGCGTGGCCGCGTACTCGAACAACAGACACAGGACATAGCGGCCCGGGAGAAGGCTCCACTCCTGATTGTCGGCCTCTGAGAAGTTGCCATGCTGGATCTCGCCGACGTAGAGACGCCAAGGAAAACGCGTCACATCGAAATCCGGATGCGCCGCCAGCATGAAGCGAAAGAACTCGTCCACCTGGACCCACCGGCCCAAGGGACATTCCGCGAGCGCCGCGGCGACAACTGGCCGGCGCTTGCGCGGCGCCGTCATGGTCGGTCTGCCCGGCACCCAGTGCTGGCCCTTGATCTCGTCCATGCGGCTGAACTCGTCCAACAACGTATTCTTCAGCCACGACCGCCAGATTCGCCGGAGCGTATCGGCGGGCGGAGCCGTGAAGGCCATGCGTCCCGCCTCGGTCAAGGCCAGTTTGGACCCGCGCGGTTGGGCCAGCTTGCCGGCTTGCACCAACCACGGCCAGGCGAACGCCCGAATGGGTCCGGCCTCCTCCTCCTGGGACTCCCGCTCCTTGCCGGCGTCGAAAAAGTCCCCGTCGTGAAGCACCTCCCCGAGTCGTCTCAGGGTCCCTGCGGATGAACGTTGATGAAAGGTGTCGAAGGCGACCCCGCCCTGATCGATCAAACGAAGCACCGCCAGCAGGTCGTACGACGCAGCCTGCTCCATATCGCGTCGAGTCACAGTAACTCTGTCGACTTTTCGTTTCTGCCCCGGGGGAACGGGGGTGCGCCGGCGGCGACCGACGACCTCCGGAACCTGGTCCACCGAAACGAGGGCCGGAGCCGCCGGCTCGGACAGGAACTCGAGGAGCTTTTGCTCGAGATCTCTGGGGATCGTGGTCGGCAAGAACATGCGGTAGCCGTCCGGCGGATAGAGAAAGAAGTGCAACAGCGAAGACTTCCCGGAACTCTCCGTGTCGAACCCCTTCGGCAGCACGCCGTACTTGACGCGAAACCGGCTGGCGTTGAATCGGACTCCCAGGCCGGTAAGCGTTTCCGTCACCGCCAGCCGCTGAGTTTCGTCAAGGCGTTCCCACAGTTGACGCAATGACTTGCCGGTCAGCCGGAGCCGGATGGCGTCCACCATCCCCGCTTTCAGCTTCGGCCGCGGTTTGGGGACGGGAAGCAGTTCCATCATGCTCCGGAGGGTCGGCAACGTCAGTGCGGACAGGGCGTCTTCCAGGGTGTCTGACGGCATCTCGACTCTCATTGCCCAGGCTCTCCGAGTTCGACGACCTCAGGATGCATGGCGCCCACCCACGAGGACCTCAGCGCGTGAAGAAACAGACTGTCCCCTTTGTTTGCGTAAACGCGTGGTCCTGAAGGCGGCGATAGGCATCCCATAAGCTCTGTCGCGTAAACGAACGCACGTCTACAGATCGCCCATGGCCAGAGGCCGAGTTCTCCCTGCACGGTGTTCGGACAGAGCTTCGTCCGCCAGGCGTTCCAGCAGATCCTTCGACTCCGGGCGGGCAAACAGCTCAGACCATTGCCGCTCCGATTCCAATTCAGCCAGCAGGAAGCGCGTGATCCTGTCCTGCTCCACTTGCGGGAGCTCGGCGGCTCTCTCAAAGGCCTCTTGAAGAAGTTGGTTCACCTGCTTTCCTCCCGTTTCAAGAGAGTTCGGCAACGCCGAGTTTAAATCCTCTCAAGGATATCAACTGCCAATGGTAGACATCGGAGGGCCCCGACTTGGTTCAGGATTTCACCGTACGTAGCAGCCTGACCAAGCGTGTCGAGTTCGAGCCGGACCGAACTGCCAATCTGCATGTTTACCCGGCGGGTTGGCCGGATCGACATTAGGCTGGCACATCCGCGCCATCACGCCAGCCGGAGCGACTCCGTGGAAGAACAGACTGTCCCCTTCTTCCGCGCGCGCGCCCTTCTTCCGCCTTCCCTTCTTCCGTCCCATCAATTGGACATATTTCGAACCCTGATCGACTAATGTCGGACACGAGAAACCAGTGTGGTCCAACGGCCTGTCACGGCTTGTCCGGACCCGGTACAGAAACGATCAAACCCGCTCATCCCAACGATTCCGGTGTCAGGCGCGTCTTTATTGGAAGAGGGTGGGCGGGAAGGACGTTAATGGACGAGGCTGAAAAGAGGCTTCGGGATCTCGCTCGAGAGGCGCGGGATGGAAACCGCCAAGCCTTTGACCTGCTTATCGGTCATTACCAGACGAGAGTGATGAAAACAGCGCTCTATCTGACACGGAACTTGGCCGACGCAGAAGACGTGGCGCAGGAGGTGTACATCAAGATCTTCCGACGGTTGCCCCAATTCAAGACGGTTCGGGAGCTGGATGGGTGGATCTACCGGGTCACCGTCAATGCAGCACGCGACGCCCACCGGCGGCGGCGGATATGGAGCCCCTTGAAGGAATTGTTTGCAGCAGAGCCCTCCGCCGATCCTGTTCTGCAAAGAGAGATCCGAAATCGGCTCCTCGAAGCGCTTTCCGGCCTTTCGTTCAATGAACGAGCCACCTTCATCTTCAAGGAGTTCCATGAACTGCCGACGGACGAGGTGGCTCTGATCCTGGGCAGGAAGGCGGCGACCATTCGCTTTTATCTCCATAGCGCCAGGAAGAAGCTGCGGAAGTCATTGGGTGACTTCAGGGAACACCGATGAACCGATTCCTTAGAGAAGAGTGGCGAGATACGGATGTACCGGAAGCGGTCTATCGACGGGCCCGCGACCGCGCGTGGGAGAGAATCCGAAAAGGAGAGAGGACCCGAAGTCCCATTCCGATCCTTGGCACCCTGGCGGCGGCTGCGATTGTGGCCTGCATCCTGTTGCTGCAAATCCCGGACGCTCCTCCCGTATCAGAGAAGATCACCAGCCTGCCCTTGCCGAACGATAGAGGCATGGACTCTCTTGCATTAATGCCAAGGCCAAAGCCGTGGCCCGTTGCACCGGAAGCCGCTGACAAGGATCAATCCCTGACGGACCGGATTCAACTCAAGGAGGAGGTTCCACCCTCCCGAAGGGCAGAGACTGCCGTCGCCCGAATCTCGACACAAACTAAGCAAAGAACCGCCCGGCAACTGGTTTTACATTTCCGGCTTCCCAAGACCGGTACAAGGATGATGTGGATCCTGACAAAGGAGGGACTGTGAACAGAAAACGAGCGATCCTGATCGTCAATCTTTTCCTCGTCGGGTCAGCCTGGACCGAGCTCGCGCCGGGCCAGCCTCAAGCGAGCGAGCTGATCACGAAAGTCTATGAGATCAAATGGAGAACGGCGGATGATCTGGCAAGTCTTTTGGGTAGCTTTCCGCACACAACGGTCATGCGTCAGCAGGGAAGAGGATCACTGACAGCAGAGGAACCCGTTGCGAACAAAATGGCGAACGCTACAGGCAGTGGCCAACACATAATTGGGGTAAGTGACGTTTTCAACACGATCACGATATCGGCGCCACCGGAGCAACACCTGATCTTCCAGGAGCTCATCCGAAAACATGACACGCCGCCGAAGCGAGTCCTATTTCAGTTCTACGTCCTCGGTGCCAAACGTCAGGGCGAAGGAACCAAGAACGGACTACCCGCCTCCATACAAGCAGTTGTGGACGACATATCCTCCCTCACCCAGTACCGCCGATTCGAGGTCTTGGGAAGCCCTGTGATTACGGTCAATGAAGGTGGAGGCGATCCGCACAGCGTGGCGATAAAAGGCAAGGCTATCTTGGAAGTGTCAGGCATTCGAGTGGTTCCGGCTCCAGACAAGACCAGCATTATCGTTGACAAGTTTCGCTTCGAAGCCGGCTATGAAGGGCTCGACAATACACTGCTATTTAGATTCCCCGGTGTGACCCAACGGGCGCCTTCCCTAGCGGAGCTGGCCAGATTCAGCACGGCCTCAATCGTCACTCCATTTGTCGCCATCAGTGGCGAGACGCTTGTGGTCGGCACGTCTCATTTGAGTGACACGTCAGAACTTGGAGACGCCGTGATCATCGTGGTCACCCCTCGGGTATTGGAGTGACGTTCCGGTGGTGACTAGCAGCATTCCACACCACTGAAACAGATACGGGAACTTCAACAGGCCGCACGGCGGTAGCCGACGATAGTGGTGGAATGGAGAAATCCCATGCGAACAATATACCCAAGCATTCTCGTTGCAGTCATTTGCGGGGGCCTTTTGGGACCCGCCTGTCAACTGCCGCCGGAGTCTTTGTCTGACCCACAAAAGGAGTCGATGGTTGGTGGCCCCGCTCCCGGGTTCAATTCGGGAGGTGCGCTTCAGATCCTTGAAGGAAAAGACTTGGCACTTTCATCTCTTCTCGGACAAACAGTGGTCTTCGAGTTTTGGGCAACATGGTGCGGCCCATGCGTCCGAATCATTCCTCACTGGAATGGGCTGGTTGAAAAGCTCTCCGGGAAGCCCATATCCTTCATCTCCATTTCGGCTGATGAAGACGAAGATCGACTTCGTGGATTCCTTAAGACAACACCCATGCGGGGCGTATCAGCCTGGGATCCAGACCAAGAATGGTTCAAGGCTTACCAGGCGACACCTATTCCCCACACTGTGATCGTCGATTCCGCGGGCAGAATCGCCGGAATCACTTCTCCTTCGAATCTGACTGTCGCGGTGTTGGAGAAGATCATGGAGGGTACGCCCGTCAATCTGCCCCAAAAAGAGACAATTGAGGCCAACCTCGAATGGGACCGGACAGAGATCAAGTGGGAAGACGGGATAGCGCCTCTGACGCAGGTTCTTATCAAACCTGTTTCCGCAATGGGAACGGCTGCCTCGATGTATTCTCCCGGGAGCAATCGCCTCGTTGCAGATGGGATATTTCTCAAGGCCTTGATTCATCTTGCTTTTGAAGTCTCTCCACCCTATTGCGATTACCGCTTGTTCCAATCAGAACAGCAATATCGCGTCTCTGCCATCGTGCCAAAGGGCCAAGAGTCTCGACTTCTACCTCTCCTGCGAGAGTCTCTGAAGAGCAGTTTTGGGTTGTCCGTCTACTGGGAAAATCAGGAGAAGGAAGTACTCGTTCTCAAACGGTTGCCTCGGGAGAAGAGTGAGCTTAGACCTTCACAAGCGGCGAAAAGCAGTTTCTGGTTTATGCGAGGCACCCTCCATGGAACCAAGCAGACTATGGAGAGCCTTTGCCACGCGGTGGCTGAGTGGATTGGACTGCCGGTCATAGATGAGACCGGACTGAGTGGCCAATACGATTGGGAACTTCCGTACCAACCAGGCGACCCGAATGTCTTGATAGCCGCCCTGCGCAAGGAACTGGGATTGGTAGCCGAAAAGTCTCGCCGCCCGATTCAGGTTCTGGTGGTCGAAAACTCTGGAAAATGAAATCGCTCAATATGTACTTCATCCAATGTAGCTGAGAGTTTTCGTGGCTTGGGAGAAGTAAATTGGATCCCCGGTCGCCCTGACGCCGTTACCCCCGCCGGACCGGCGTCGCTTGGGGCGAGAGCCGCAGGATCAGCGTCAGGGATACCAGTGCCGCCGTCACTCCGAAGAGGAAGCTGGCCGGAAAGCCGAGCGTGTCGGCGAGCCCGCCGTGCAGGGCCGGGCCCAGGCTGCTCACCGGAGTCACCAGTCCGAGGATGGCCAGGTTGCGGGTGGAGTCGGCGGCCGACGAGATGCTGATGACGTAATTGGGGAAGTAGACGCCACCCAACTCTCCGGCGCCCATGATGCCGAAGGCCAGCAGGTAGAGGTGTCCGGGGATGAACCAGGCCCAGAGCACGGCCGCGCCCACCAGGCCGGTGCAGGTCAGCAGGGGCGCCCGAAATCCCCACCGGATGGCGATCACGCCCAGCACGAATCCGCCCACGCACTTGAATCCGAAGCGGAGGGCCATCATCCAGCCCGAAAGCTCTTGCGGCTCCCGATTCAAGGCTTCGCGGGCGAACAGCGACAGGTTGGGCATGGTGTTGATGGTCAGATACCAGAAGAAGTATGCGAGCCAAACCAGAAGCAGGACCCGGAGGGTCCAGAAGGAACGAAGGCTCCGCCAGAGGTAGGGGAGCAGGTTGGGCGGCTTTTCCTCCTGCACGTCCAGCAGGCGGTACCGGCTGGAGAGGATGGAAATGGCCACCATGCAGGGCACGCCCGTCAGGTAGAGGAGGCCGAAGTCATAGGGAAAGGAGAGTCCCTCGATGCCTCCTCCCAGCACGAATTGAGCCCAGAGGGAACCGGCCACCCCGGCCATCGGCGACACCGCGTAGGCCCACTTCAACGCCCGGGCCCGCCCCTTGGGGGTGGTGCCGCGCTTCAGGCATTGGAAGCCGTAGACGTGGGCCACCGACGCCGACACCCCCTGGATGAGGCCCTGCCCGACGACGGCCCACAGCCGCACGGTATTGGAAACGGGCAGGATCAAGGTGGCGAGAACCATCAGGAAGGCCGACATGGTGACCAGGTAGGCCGTGACCAGCGTGGTGCGGGTCCACCGGTGAGGGATGACCCATGAGAGGACCAGGGGCGCCAACGAACCCAGGAGATAGGTGGAGGCGGGCAGGTTGGCCACCGTGGCGCTGGCGCCGAGGCGGTCGCAGAGGGCCGCCTGTACGATGCCGATGTAGACGACGGGAGCGGCGAAATAGATCAGGAACGACTTCAGGATCAGGATCCGGCCGTTGTACCGGTCCATGGCCGGCGTCGCCATGACGGCCTTAGCGGTTCCGGTCTCCAAGGATTGGCGGTCCTCCTCCAATTGCTCGTCTCCTGCGAGTTTCGGGTCGTGTCGGTCGCGGCCGGCCGGATATCGGTGAGCCGGGCCTCAGATCCCCAGGATTCGGGCGGCGTTTCCGCCGAGGGCCAGGCGCTTGGCCTCGTCGGAGATCCGGGCCGTGATGATTTTCCCCAGTTGAGGGCGGGGATCCATCAGGGGCGTGTCCGAGCCGAAGAGAACCCGGTCGGCTCCCCCTTCCTCCACCAGTTGCTCGACGACTCCCGGAGTGCGGAACGTGGAGCAGGTCTCCAGGTAGACGTTGTCGTTGGCCTGGGCCGCGGCGATGGCCTGCGCCCGTTCCACTGGGGTGTTCCCCGAGTGCCCCGAGACGAACTTGACCTTGGGGAAGCGGGGCGCCACTTCACCCAGGAACTTGGGATAGGCCTGCCACTCGGTTCCGGTGTGATGGATGAGGGCCAGTTCCCGCTCGTTGGCGAATTCGTAGATGGGATCCCAGATGGGATGTTCCAGGGACCAGTGAACGAAGGGGGGATAGAGCTTGATGGCCACGAGCCCCAGGGTGTCGATGGCCCGCTCCAGCTCGGCCACCATGCTGTCCGCCGGCATCAGTGGACAGACGTAGGCGAAGCCCACGAAGCGGTCGGGGTGGCGGGCTACGAACCGGGCCGTCATGTCGTTGCCCGTGGTTCCGTCCGGATAGTAGATGTTGAACACGCAGGAGACGTCGATGCCGCAGGAATCCATGGTGTGCAGCATCAGGTCGGGATCGTCCACCATCCCCATGATGTCGTTGGCCCCCACATGTCCATGAAAATCGATCACTCGCACGCCGTCGATCATGATTCCACTCCCAGGATTCTCAGCAGATTGCCTTCGCAGACCAGGGCAAGTTCCTTGTCGTCAAGCCCCACGTGATGCAGGTAGAAGAGCATGGGACCCATGGCGAGGCGCCAATACCAGGATCCATAGACGAAACGTTCCACTCCGAACTCCTCCAGCAGCGCCTCGATCTGGCCGATGGGCTCGTAGCGGCTCAATTCCAGGTTTGTCCGGGGCAGCGCCTTCATCATGGGCTGAACCCACATGGCGTGCATATAGTGAGCCCCCACCAGCACCGTCTCCAGGTCCGGATAGGCCTGGAGGGTGGTCACGATGTCATCCGGGTCCATCTCCGGAAGCGGAACCCACAACGGGATCCCCTCCCGGCTCAGCCAGCTCAGGAGCGGGTCGTAACCCCAGGGACGAAAGGGGAAATCGACGATGTCCAGGCCGGCCAGGCGAACGCTGCTCACCCTTCCCTGGGAATGGAGTTCCTGCAACTGATCCAGGGAACGGGGCAGCGGATGGGCGCTCCATTGGGGATGAAGCCTGCCGTCGCCGCCGAGCCACGCCTCCAGCGCCCGGTTTCCGTCCACCGGGGAGGTCAGGTCGCCCAGGGCATGGTAGATCACGGCCCGGCCCACCCCGTGGGTGTCCATTTCCGCCAGCAGGCCGGCGCGGTCGACACAGGGAGAGACTTCAGTGTGATGATTGCCCACCTTGACGTTGGCGTCGAAGACGGGCACCCGCGGTTTGAAAGATAGGGAAGTCATAAAAACTCCTTACGTTAGTCCACCCGAACCCGGTAGGAGTGGCGCCGCATCATCTCATGATCCGACTCCTTGGCCACCCGCAGGGCGTGGCTGGTCACGGGAAGATAGGTGTGGACCTCGGCGTTCATCTTGATGAAACCCTCGGCGTAGGCGACGCGGCCCCCGACCCCGAAGGCTCCGTCACTCGTTTCGATCCGCTTGCGGGCGTAGGCGCCACCGTACCCCTGGCTCTCCAGGCAGTCCAGGGCAGCCAGCTTCTTGTCCACCACGTCGGTGATCTCGATCAGCACGTCGTTGTAGACCCCGACCCGGGCGGCCCAGACGTCGCTGGGGACAGCGGCGGCTCCGGTCCCGAAGAAGAAGACCTGGGCCGCTTTGGTGGGCGGATTCCGGTCCCCCGGGTCCACCGAATGAGCGAAATGGATGGCGTGCATCACGATCTGACCGGTGATGGCGTGGGGTTGGGCCACACCGTCCCCTTCCTTGGGGTAATGGGTCAGGATCACGTTGGGGCGGAGCTTCCGCAGCAGCCGGGCCAGCCGCCGGACCACCTCCTCGGTCACCAGCAGGATGGAGTCGTCGGCCCCGAAGAAGTAGAGGTCTTCGACTCCCAACAGCCGGCAGGCGCGCCGGACTTCCTGGGCCTTCACGTCTGAGCGTTCCTCGATCATTCCCTCCAGGACCGAGGCTTCAGGGATGGTCTCCCGGCCGTGCATGGAGTCGCTGATGACCTTGTCGTGGACCCGGGCTCCGTGGGTCAGCACGACGCAGCCCACCCAGTCGCCGCGGGCGGTGTGATGGGCCATGGTGCCGCCGCACTGGTCGAAGATATCCGCCGGATGCGCACCGATGGAGAGAATGCGAAGAGGTTCGGCCACGTGAGCTCCTTTCAACTTGGTGGATCTAGGCTGGGTCGGCCCCTCCAAGGACCGGATCCAGGTAGGTCGTCACATAGTCCCGGACCGCCTCTTCCAGGGAAGTGAAGGGGCGATCGTAACCGGCGGACCGGAGCTTGGCCCTGTCCGCCTGTGTGAAGTACTGGTACTGGTTGCGCAGGGACTCGGGCATGTCGATGTACTCGATCTCCGGCGAGCGTCCCATGGCGGCAAATAAGGCGTTCATCAGGTCGTTCCAGCTCCGGGCCCGCCCGGTGCCGCAGTTGAAGAGTCCCGAAACCTGGGGATGGTCGTCGAAAAAGAGGGTCACGTCCACCGCGTCCTTCACGTAGACGAAGTCGCGCAGTTGCTCGCCGTCGCCGTATCCGGGCCGGTGCGACTTGAAGAGCCGGACCCTTCCGGTGGAGACGATCTGGCCGTAGGCCTTGTGCACCATGGATCTCATCTCGCCCTTGTGATCCTCGTAGGGGCCGAAGACGTTGAAGTACTTGAGTCCCACGATCCGGTCGAAGAGTCCCTCCCTGGCAGCCCAATGGTCGAACAACTGCTTGGAGTAGCCGTACATGTTCAAGGGCCGGTAGTGGGGAATCCGGGCCTCGTCATCGGAGTAGCCCAGAGATCCGTCCCCGTAGGTGGCCGCGCTGGAAGCGTAGACGAAGCGCACGTCGCTGGAAAGGCACCATTGGCAGACTTCCTGGGAGTAACGGTAGTTGTTGTCCAGCAGGTAGTCGGCGTCGCGCTCCGTGGTGGAACTGCAGGCCCCCAGATGAAAGACCGTCTCCAGCTCGTCGATGGTGGAGTCTGCCATGAAGTCCCGGAACTCGCCCAGGT
This sequence comes from Acidobacteriota bacterium, assembly GCA_028874215.1. Lineage (NCBI taxonomy): Bacteria > Pseudomonadati > Acidobacteriota > Acidobacteriota bacterium. The sequence goes on along the minus strand of JAPPLF010000003.1, from coordinate 148,307 downwards.
CCACCAGGTCGACAAACGAAAGGCCCAGCAGGTTCTTCCACTTCTGATCGGAGCCCAGACGGTCCACGATGAGGATGTCCTCGTGGCCCCGGGCATTGAGCGCCGCCACCAGGTTGCGGCCGATGAATCCGGCGCCGCCGGTGACGATGTACTGGACGGGCACGTTGCACTAACCTCGGTTCTTCAGCGGGATTCCTCTTCCCGGTCCTGGAACACTTCCCGAATCCGCCGAATGATCCCGCTGCTGGAGAGGCCCGGCACCAGGGGCGCCAGAACGACCCGGCCCCCGCTGGCCTCCACCACATCGCGGCCGCTCACATAGTGGGCCCAGTCCTCTGCCTTGACCAGCACATCGGGCAGCAATTCGGCGATCAGGTTCCGGGGCTCATCCTCGTCAAAAAGCACCACGTAGTCCACACACTCCAGGGCCGCCAGCATTCGGGACCGGTAAGGCTCCCGGATGATGGGCCGTTTGTCCCCCTTGATGGAGCGGATCGACTCGTCCGAGTTGAGACCCACGATCAGCACGTCTCCCAATTCCCGGGCCTGGTTCAGATAGGTGGTATGCCCGGCGTGGAGGAGGTCGAAAGTGCCGTTGGTGAAGACGATGGTCCGTTTCTGGTCCCGGAGCCGTTCACACTCCGCGGCCATCTGGTCTCGCGAGAGAACCTTGGACTCCGGAACCCGTGGCTGCTGAATCTTCACCGCCGCCGCTTCTCCTCGTTTTCGGAAGCCGCCCATTCTACAATGCCCGGGCTGCGTCCCGTAGCGCGGAATTGAAACTTGAACTCGACGCGGAATCAAGGAGAGTGAGCATGCAAGAGAGAAACAACCTGAGCCGGCGGCAATTCCTGGCAACCTCAATGGCGGGAGCCGCGGCTTTGAGGGCGTCCGGCACCGTTTCGGCGAGCGGACACACCTACGAGGGGCTGTTGCCGGCGGGCTCGGGACGGATCCTGGCCGCGTCGGAACGTGGCCATATTCTCACCCTGATGAACGAAAATTCCGGGTCATTCTCCCGAGACGGGGGAGAGACCTGGGGAAAGCCCTTCCCACTGATGCAGCAGGGAAAACCCATGAACGTCACGCGGAACCATCTCGTTCCTCTCAAAGGCGGAACCGTGGGCATGGTCTACGCCGAGGAACTGAGCGGTGCGCCGGCGCGCCACGCCGACCATCGAGTCCTGCGTTTCGCAACCTCCCGGGACGGCGGACGGAACTGGTCGAAGGGATCGGACATCGACCTGCCGGGACCCGGATCGGGTTCTTCGGGCGCCTTCTTGCAGGTTCCCTTCGGACGATTGACGGAGCTCTCCACGGGACGGTTGCTGCTGCCCGTTTACTGGCAGTTCAACGGGCTTCACCCCGAAACCCGCCAGGCCATGGCCACGGGAATGCTGGACGGGTATTCCATCGGCCTGGAAGGACACGCCCACCGGCCTCAGATGAGCGGCTGCTTCGCTTATTTCTCCGACGACCGCGGAGCGACCTGGCAGCGGTCCAAGGGGTCCATCATGGTCTGGCCCCTTCCCGGGGAGAGGAGCCTGGGGGGATTCGGCGGAACCGCCGAGCCGGTGGTGACCGAGCTCAAGGACGGATCCGTTCTCATGCTCATGAGGACCAAGGTGGGTCGCTTTTTCCAGACCCGCTCCGAAGATGGCGGCGAGAACTGGCATGAGGCGAGCCCCACCGCCCTCTCCACCGGCGACGTTCCCTGCGACGTGGACCGGCTCCGAGACTCGGGGCAACTGCTGGTGATCTGGAACCAGACCTCCGGGGACGAGATTCGCAACGGGTATTATCGTTCCCGCCTTTCCGTGGCCACCTCCGCCGACGAGGGCCAGACCTGGCGGAACTTCAAGACGGTGGACTCCAGTCCCGGCCTGGAACCGGCCGGCCGGATTTCCCCTCCGCCGGTGGCCCACATCCGGGTCAACCCGAAGGCGGGGAAACTCCCCAGCGGCTTTTTCCGATGCCACTATCCCTCCCTGGCCTTCTCCGGCGACCAGGTGCTCATGACCTACCAGTACGACACTGTCGAGAAGGGCAAGAGGACCCGGAGACTCAAGCTCGTGCGGGTGCCGGAGTCCTGGTTTCTGAGCGCCTGAGGAAGCGGGCGGCCAGCCGGTTCAGGGACGAGTTCGGGCATGCGGCTCCGAGCCGGGGTCGGAGGCCGGAATCCGGTTCAGCGTGTAATAGGCGCGTGCGTGGAGCAGTCCCTCTCCCTCGGCGGAGACGATGCCGGGCAGGTGCAGCTCGTGAACGTAGCCTGGCCGGAGACCCTCGACAATCAGGTCCACGGATCGACCGCCGGCGGCCACGCGAGCCTCTCTCAGGGTCAGTTCCCTGGTCTCGACCTCCGGACTGCCGTAGTCGGGATGGTAGAGATACGTATAGCTGATCATGCGGTAGGAATCGGTCTGCGCGGCCCGATCCGGGTCTGCGCGTCCGGTGAAGGTGAGCCGAAAGCCGTCGGGCAGGGCCCGCATCTCCCGGACCTCGAAGGGCGTGCGTCCGGTCCAGACCAGGCGTTCCAAGCCGTAGGAACGGGTACCCAGGGAATTCCAGCCGCGATTGGTCTCCCCCACGAAGAGCGAGCCGTCGGCTCCGAAGACCAGGCGGACGACGGCGCTCTGAAATCCGTCCCGGAAACGAAAGCAGGCGCCCTGGTATTGTCCGCCCACCCGTTCCAGAAACACCCGCGAGATCATGGCGTCGGTGAAATCCCCCACGAAGAGCTGTCCCTGGAAGGGACCGAAGCGGCCTGCCGAATGGTCCCACGCCAGGTCGGTGGCGCTCCGGCCCATCTTCCGGTAGGGGAACCAGACCGCCGGCAACTTGAATCCCGGAATCTGCGCGGCCGCCTCGACGACGGTGATGCCGGTGGGGATCCGCTCCGGACAGACGACGGGCGAGCCGGGCAGGGAGCACGACTTGAGGCCGTCGGGATGTCCGTAGAAGTCTCCCTCCTCCACGTGATGGAGAGCGCCGGTGGCGACCCAGCCTCCCTGCTGATCCGTGGTGAAGACTTCGCCGCGGCCGTTCATTCCGATCCCGCAAGGCGATCGCAGACCCGTCGCCACGGGGACCAGGCGGCCCTGCGGCGTCACCTTCAAGGCCCAGCCCCGCCAGGCATCGGCATCGGCGGTCAGATTCCCGATGGCGGCGTTGAGGGTGATCCAGAAATCCCCTTGCCCGTCGACCCGGGGGCCGTAAGCGTATTCGTGGTAGTGGCCCGTGAGGCCCCAGTCGTCGGTGACGGTGAGATACTCGTCGATCACGTCGTCGCCGTCGAGGTCCCGGAGCCGGGTCAGCTCGCTCCTCTGGGCCAGATAGAGGGAATCGCCGTGGCGAACCAGGCCCAGCGGCTCGTGGAGCGCCTGGGCGATCCTGCGAAATCGGAGCCCCTCGGCCGGTTCCTTGTAGGCGCCCTCCACCAGCCAGACCTCTCCTCGCCGGATGGCCGCGGCAATCCGTCCGTCGGGCAGCCGCTCCAGGCCGCTGACCTCGAAGGGGACGGTCTCCGGGACGGGAAGGGTGACGATGCGGTAGTAGTCCTCTTCCTGCGCGTCCAGGTCCGCGGCGAACGCCAGAACCAACGCCGACAGTAGGCCGATACGTTTCACCATGAGACTTCCTGTTCGATCCGGGCCTGCCCATCCCGGAACCGGACCGGCAGCAGCAACTCGCCGGCTCCGCCCGACCGGCGGAGCACGGGCATGGAGGCTTCCGGCTCGCCGAGCCGGGTCTTGAGGCCGCCGGGGGGATAGAGTGCTGCGCCCCGGGGTTAGATCTCCGGGGCCCGCGCCGCCAGGAACCAGACCGATTCGCCGTCGCCGGTGAGATCGAGAGTTCTCCGGAACCAGGCATTGTCCTGGGACGGGATCAACCGTTCCCGGACGGCGATCCCCCGCAAACTGTAGAGGAACGTCGGTTCGCCGGAAGGCGAGACCCGGAATCCACGCATCCGGTAACCCGCCCGTTTACCCATCCCGCCGGGCCAGGGGCTCAGGCCGCTCTCCAGAAACGCCAGGGGCATGGTTTCAGGCAGCTTGGCCCGATCCTCGCTCAAGGGCTGCACGAAGGGCGTAAAGCGATTGGACCAAGTGGACTCGGCGTTGAGGAACCGCCCTCTCCAGAGGAGCTTGGACCGGACCTCCAAAGCATCGAAAGCGAAATGGATCCCCTGGGGAAAACCCACGGCGATGGCATGGGTGCCGACTCCCTCCATGAAGGTCCGCAACAGGATGGGCCGGTCCCCGGGGACCAGGTCGAAGAACTCTTCCGGCTCCATGCCCACCGGCAGGCGGGTCTGGTCCAGTTCCTTCAGGTAGGTGAGAATCGCCTCGATCTGCTTGTCCGCGTCTCCACCCAATACGTCCGTCAGCGTTCCCTTCCCTCCTTCGAAGAAGGTGGGCATCAGGGTCCCGGGACGGCTGGAGTCGGGGTCCAGGACGTACCGCTTGAACCAGTCGGGTTGGAGGCGTTCGAGGGAGTCGGCCAAATCCAGGGCCGGCATACCGGTGGATGGGTGGCCCCGCAGGCCGTGGCAGTTGATGCAATTGAGACCGTCGGCCCCCATGAGGCGGCGCCCGTAGCGGTTCCGGTGGTGGTGCAAGGTGCCGGAGACATCCGTAGCGGGCAACTGCAGGTCCTGGTCGGCCCGGATCAAGGCGTCCGCCAGGGTTTCGGCGGCGCTCCCGTAGTCCGGCATCCGGACCATCAGGTAGGGACGCACCATGCCCGAACCCTCCAAGACCTTCCTCAACCACTCGGGGGTCAACTTGCGGCCGGCCTCGGTCAAGGGGGGAGGCAGCCGGCCCTCGTTCCCCATGTCCAGTTCCTCCACCGGGAGGAAATAGGCCGCCCTTCCCGCTTCGGGTCCGCCCTGATCTCCCCGCTGGTGACAGGCGAAACAGTTGTAGACCTCCAGGTATCGGCGGACCTGGGCCTCCGGATCCAGCCGGACAATCTCTCCCTTCAATCCCGCCAGCGCCTCGGCCAGGGCGGCTCTCTGGACCGGGTCCAGTTCGTAGTCGGGCACTCCCTTGCGAGGCGACGGATCCAGGCAGCCGCCCGGTTTTTCGGGGTCCAGCTCCTCAAGCCGCGGGAGTGGGGCCGCGGCGGCCTTTTCTTCCTCGAGACGATGGCAGGCGTTGCAACGCAGTTCCCGGAACAGGACCCGGCCCCTTGCGATCTTTTCCCCCTCGGGGGACGTGCGTTGGGGATCAGCGAGAACTCCTCCCTGCGCCAGAAGATAGGCGGCGATGGCACGTGCCTCGGCAGCGGAGAGCCGCATCGGAGGCATTCTCCCGGCGGGCCGGGTCCGCAGGGGATCCAACAGAAAACCGGCCAGCGGCTCAAGGGTCGTTCTTGACACCTGATCCGCGATGGGGACCGAAGGGACTTGAGGGGCCGGGATCTGGATTTGCTCCAGTGAAAATCCCCCACCGCCGGCCTGATGCATGGCTCCAGCCGGCACGAAGGGAGTGTGGCAGGCGACGCACCCGACCGTGTGGTAAAGCCGCTCTCCTTGCTCGATCTCGGGCGGACTCGCTACCGGAGCGGACTCTGCCGGATCCGGCTGTTCCAAAGAGGCGAGAAAATGGGCCAGGGCTTCCGCCGCCGCTTCCCGTTCCTCCGGCGCCCAACCTGCCAGAGGATGGGGCATGGGCGTCCCCGGTTTGGCGCCCTGGGGTCGACTCAGGAAATCCTTCAGGTAAGTCAGGCGGACCCGGCCGCCAACTCCGTCCAGGATGGGAGCCTGCCGGGGAATGACCCGTTGGGCGACTGCTTCATCGGCCACATGGCAATGGGTGCAACCCAGCTCTCCCAGGAGGACTTCCCCTCCGTGGGGCCCTTCGGCATCCCCGTTCCGGTGAAATCTTTCGAATCCGACAACGAGAGGGTAGGACGGCGTTTTCGGGGGATCGGAAACGGGGGAGCAAGCGACGGCCAGCAGCAGGCCGCAGAAGCCCGCCGCCAGAGTTGCGAAAGATTTCCGGGAGGATCTCAACTCAGACGGCCGCGGCCTGGACAAGCTGTTCCTCACGAGCCTCGATCAGCAGCCGGATCCAGTGCCCCATGTACTGGCCATGGTCGTGATACGTGCGCCCGCTCACCAGGTTGCCGTCCACCACGCAACCGGCGTCGACGAATATGCCGCCGCACACCTCCAGGTCGAACTTGCACTTGGGAACGGTGGCCATCCTCCGCCCCTTGACGCAGCCGGCGTAGGCGGGAATCTCCACGCCGTGACAGACGCAGCCCACAGGCTTGTTGGCGTCGAAGAAGTGGCGCGTCATGGCCACCAGGTCCTCGTCGTAACGAATGTACTCGGGGGCCCGGCCACCGGAAAAGAAGATGCCCAGGTACTCTTCCGGCACCACGTCGCGAAAGGCGATGTCCGCGTCGATCTTGTAGCCCTCGAATTCCCGGGTGATGTCCCAGTTGGGTCCGATCTCATGCAGGACCATGTTGTAGCGGCGCTTCTCGGGCCCCGCGACGACGGGCTGGAAGCCGGCTTCCTGGAGGCGGAAATAGGGATACAGAGTATCCACCGTCTCCGTCGCATCTCCAACAATGACGAGTACTTTATCCATGTGATCTCCCCCTGATGAGTGGAAACCAGATTAGCACGCCCGGTGCGACTCTGAAAATGCGTCGGGGACAATCAAGAAGTCGTATCGAGGATCACGCAATCGTTACGAGTCAGGCCCCTCGAACTCCTCCTCGATCATACGTAGAACACACCGATTTTCGTTCTTGAGGTCGGCCAGCCCGCCGAAACCGGCCATCCAAGGTGACTCTTTGTCTCGAATATTGGCGTCACGGGAGTACCGACGGAGCTGCTCTTGGACTGCGTCAGCGACAAACTGCTCCAACGTCATCCCGCGACCGGCGGCCAGGGTACTGGCTTCTCGGAAGGTAGCGTCATCAAGTTCGACAGCCGCTTTCATGACTCCATGGTCTCATACTCACGGCGTTGGCAGTCGATATGACGGTGCCAGCTCCGCGCCGGGCCATTCGGTAAGGCTTGCACGGGTAGCATTCTCAGGCATACTCTCTCGGAACCTTTTCAGAGACGAGGCAGCAGCGCCATGAAAATCACCGAGATCAAGACCTTCGTCGTGGACGCCGGTTGGAGACCCTGGGTATTCGTCAAGATCGAGACCGACGAGGGGGTGACCGGCTACGGCGAGTGCAGCGACGGCAAGAATCCGTGGGGCGTGGTGGGTGTCGTCAACGACCTGAAGCCGGTGCTCATGGGAAAGGATCCGCGGGCCTTCGAGATGCGGTTCTGGGACATGATCCGAGGCAGCCGCCAGAGTCCGGGCGGCATCGCGGCCAAGGGGATCGCCGGAATCGAGCTGGCGCTCCTGGACATCAAGGCGCGGGCCTTGGGCATTTCAGTGGTGGAGCTCTTCGGCGGACCCTTGAGGGAGGAGGTCCGCCTCTACTGGTCGCATTGCGGAACCACCCGGACCGCACACTATCGCCACGTTCGGTGCGAGCCTCTCCGGAACCTGTCGGACGTGGGCGTCCTGGGCCGTGAGGTGGTGGCCAAGGGCTACACCGCATTGAAAACGAACATCATCTTTCCGGGAGAAGATCCGTTCGCCTACTTTCCCGGATTCGCGAGCGGTCCCGGCACTACGGACCAAGCCATCACTCCACAGTTGCTGGATCACATCGTGAGCATCATCGCGACTTTTCGAGAGGCCGTCGGACCCCACATCGACATCAACCTGGACCTCAACTTCAACTTCAAACCGGAAGCCTGCCGCCGGATCGCCCGCGCCCTGGAGCCCTACGACCTGCTCTGGCTGGAGATCGACATGTACGATCCCCAATCCATTCGGGACATCAGGGAATCGACCTCCACGCCCATCTGCACCGGGGAGAACCTGATCTACATGCGGGAGTTCATTCCCTATTTCGAGTTGCGGGCGGCCGACGTATTCATGGTAGACGTGCCCTGGAACGGATTCTCCCAGGCCAAGAAGATCGGAGACCTGGCGGAGACCTACCAACTGAACGTCGCTCCTCACAACTACTACAGCCACCTGGCCACCTTCATGAGCGCCAGCCTCTGCGCAGTCCTCCCCAACGTCCGCATCATGGAGGCCGATATCGACGACGTGCCGTGGAGGGACGATGTGACCACCCATGCGCCCGAAGTCGTCAACGGCCACATGAAGATTCCCACCGGTCCCGGATGGGGGACCGAGCTCGTTGAGGAGGAGCTTCTCCGTCACCCGTGGGGGGACAAGAAGTCGATGTGGTAGGGGAGCGGCGGCCGCTTCCGTTACGAAGAAGACGAAGATGCAGAACGCTTTCCAAGGGGTCATCCCCATCCTCGTAACGCCGTTCAAGGGCGACGGCAAGGTCGACGTGGCCAGCCTGCTGCGGCTTGTTGACCATCTGCAGGCGCACGGAGCCCGCGACGGCTTCGGCGCCTTCGGCAACGCCGGCGAGGGCTACGCTCTCCTCCCTTCAGAGAAGCGGCTGGTGCTCGATGCGTTGGTGCGTCATTTGGACGGCAGGGCCCCGGTGATCGCCGGCGTCGGAGCCACCGGCACGGAAGCCGCCGTGGAAACCTGCAAAGAAGCGGAGGGGCTCGGTGCGGCCGGCTTGATGGTCTTGCCGCCGTACTACTTGCGCCCGGATGCCGACGGCCTGATGTTCTTCTATGCAGCGATCAGCGACGCGGTGGGGATTCCCATCATGGTGCAGGATGCGCCCCTGCTCACGCAGGTCGTTATGCCTCCGGCGCTGCTCGCACGCCTGGCGCGCGAAATCGAGCATGTGGACTACGCGAAGATCGAAGCTCCGCCGACCGCCCCCAAGATCACCATGACGCTCGAAGCCGCCGGTGACACGCTGAGGTTGTTGGGAGGACTGAACGGGCAGTTCATGATCGAGGAGTGGCAGCGGGGATCCCAGGGAACCATGCCGGGCAGCGACCTGATTTCGGTCTTCTGCTCGATCTGGAGCGCGCTTGAGAACGGTGAGCTCGAATCGGCATGGAGAGCGTTCCAGCGGGCGCTGCCCTTGATCCGGTATGAACTGCAGCCCGGACTGGGCATTTCGGCAATGAAGCACAATCTCGTGCATGCGGGTGTTGTCGAGAACGCCATGGTTCGCCATCCAACCCGCTCGCTCGATGAACACGGGTTGAGCGAGCTTGAGGCTCTGCGAAAATTGGTTGGGACGAACAGTCAGCCATGCCGGTAGATCGAATCGCTTCAATCGAGGCGTTTTCGGTCAGGCTGCCGCGTGACGCCGCAGAGGTGACAGGAACCGCCGGCAGCCCGGCCGCGCTGGCTGCCAGCGGCTTTGACTACCGCTGGTCGGAAACCAGCAGCACGCTCTATTCGGTGAATTTCGAAGCCGCCCTGGTCAAGGTGACCCTGGAGTCGGGCCTGGCCGGATGGGGAGACGCCCAGGCCCCGCTCGCTCCGGATGTAGTGTGCCTGATCATGGATCAATTGCTGCGCCCGGCCGTCGAGGACCAGGATTTCGACGGTTCTCCCGATACGGTGAGATCGTTGCGAAATCGGATGTACTCGACCATGCGCGTTCGCGGTCAGACGGGCGGCTTCATGGTCGATGCGATTGCCGGAGTCGACATCGCCCTGTGGGACCTGGCCGGCAAGGCTCGTGGGACTTCGGTCGCGGACCTGCTGTCGTCTTCCGCCCCCAAGAGCAGGATTCCGTGCTACCTCTCGGGGCTCCCGGGCGCAACGAACGCGGATCGAGTCGAGCGGGCCCGGGAAGCCTGGGACGCGGGATTTCGAATCTTCAAACTGTTCTACGACCGTACGGAAGAAGAACTCTTCGATCTCATCGACCGCCTGCGCGCAGCTTTGGGACCGGAGGTTTCCATTGCGGTGGACGCTCTCTGGCGGCTTGACGGGGACTCGGCGGGCAGCTTTTGCAGAAAGCTTGACGATCGTGGAGCCCTGTGGCTCGAGTGCCCGCTGGCTCCGGAATTCCCGGAGGACCACGCCGATCTGGCGGCTGAAATCCGCACCCCGATCGCATTGGGCGAGTGCTATCGTACGCGGTACGAACTGGCGCCGTTCCTGGCATCCGGCTGCGCCCAGTGGTTGCAGCCTGACATCGGCCGTTGCGGCATCACCGAAGCGGCCGGCCTTGCACGGGACGTCGGCGCCAGCGCCCGGATCGTCCCCCACATCAGCATCGCCATGGGACCCCAGATCGCCGCGGCCCTGCAGTTCGCTGCTGCATCGAGCAATGTCGGACTCGCCGAGTACAACCCGGCCGTCTTCTCGGTTGCCAACCGCTATCTCCATCGGCCCCTCGAGGTCGACGGCGCCGAGTACATCGTGCCCGAGGGACCGGGCCTGGGCGTCGAAGTCGACGAGTCGGCAGTCCGGGCGGTCGCAGGCAAAGTGAATTCCACCCGGCTAGCGTGATTCGAGTCTCGTGATTCCTGGTCCGGGGAATGCACGGTTTACCAGGGTTACGAGACCGCCTTCAGGCACTCCTCCAGATAGCGGCGTGACCGGTTCACGGCTTCCGTGACCTCCCGGGCGGTGGGCAGGATGGGAATCCCCCGGGGGACCGGGTGCATGAAGATGGAGGTCCAACCCTCATAACGGGTCTCCTGGAGGGCCCGGACGACGGGGACGAAGTCGAGACTGCCGAATCCGGGCAACTGCTCCATTTCCTCTGCCTTGGGGAGCTTCTTCATGGCGCCCTTGCCATGTTCCCAGGCGTAGAAGTGGACCATCTTCGGGCCCAGATCCCGGATGAGCCCGGCGATGAGTTCCGGGTCCTGGGGCAGGTGGTACGGAGCGAGAGCGATCCCCAGACGGGGTGAAGGAGACTTTTCGGCCAGATAGCGAATGGATTCCGGGCTCCGGATCAGGGCCGAGCCGTGATTCTCGATGCCGATGGTCACCCCGGCCTCCTCGGCGGCGGCCACGTGGGGCTTCATCTTTTCGATGAACGCGTCGATTTCGGCTTCGAGCGATTCCGGACCCTCGCCGGTCCGCTTGACGCTGCCGCAGATCAGGATGCGGGTCCCCCACTGGCGGCCGACCTTCATTTCCTCCTGAAGCCCGAACGGTCCCAAGTCGTAGTGGGTCAGGATCCCCACCTGGACGCCGTGCTTCCGCAGGAGCCGGCCGAAGGCTTCATGACCCATCTCCTCGATCTGCTCCCGCTGATCGGCATGGCCGCGGGGCCAGATGTCGATGAAGTGGGTGCCGGTCCGCGCCACCTCGGGAAGGATCTCCTTCAGCTTCAGGGTTCCATAGAGGCTGGACGCCAGGATGTAACGGAGTCGGAAGTCCGGAGCGGCCTGAAGCCGCCCGCTTCCGGACCGGGCCCAGAGGTCCCCGGCCATCAGGCCACCCGCCATCACTTTCAGGGCGTCGCGCCTTCTCATCCGCCCTCTCCGGCGCCGCCGGCCGCGCTGACTGCAGCCTCCTCCGCACCCAGTTCATTCACGATCTCGAACTCGTCGATCCGGTCTCCCTCCACCGTCAGGAACTCGCCGCGGGCCAGATGAGTCTGGCCGCCCGGGTTGAAGGTGATGAACAGGGCGCCGTCTGCGTACTCCTGGACCGTCCGGGCGTATTGCTTGCTCTCGGGGTCCATGGTCGAGCAGTTCTTCTCCTTGACTTCACCGTTTCTGAGCCAGTAGTTCCGGGTGAAGATGGAGGCCCACCAGGTGTCGTCCTCGTGCTGTTCGCAGTGGTAGTCCCGTCCGCTCTTGCCCCCGAGCCCGCTGACCAGAACGAAGGTCTTCCCCATTCCCAGAACCATCCGCTCGGGGGAACCGGTGGCGCCGTGGCCCGCCGCCTCGTTGCCCAGATCGGTCAGCGTGTAACTCCGGGAATAGGAGTGCTCGTGACCGGTGGCGATGATGGCTCCGGCTTCCTGGCAGTCCCGGTAGACCCCCCAGCCGGTGTCGTCCCGTTTTCCGCCCGCCTGCATGTCCTGCTGGTTTTTGTGCCAGGAGGCGATTTTCCAGAGGAAGTCCTCTCCCTCTTCCAGAGCCTCGGACAGGTACTGCCGGTGCCCCTGACCCATGGAGCCCACTCCCGAGAGCACCAGGAAGAGTCCCTGGTAGGTACAGGTGGACTTCACCCCCAGATCCCCCGTGCACTCCAGGCCGGGAGTTCCCTCGACCCGTTCCTGGAGAATGCGGCTGTACCCCGGAGGGGTCCGCTGGCGCCAGTGCCGCACGTCGTGGTTGCCGACGCTGTAGAGATAGGGAAACCGGCCTCCCTCGACGGCCGCGTCCAGAATCCGCTCGACCCCCGAGTGCCAGTTGACCGGCGCCTCCAGGTTGCCCTCGTCGTAACCGAGGTCTCCCTGGTGGAGAACCAAATGCGCCCCTTCCTGCCGGATCAGCTCCAATACCCGGTCGGTCCGCGGACCGTAGCCCGAGTCTCCGACGAAGGCCACCTTGAAATCGGGCGGCGGAACCACCAGGCTCCGCTTCGTGTCCTCTTGGGGCGGGACCGATTCACTGCAGGAGAACTGGAGCCAGAGTGGAAACAGTGCGAGTAGCGATATCCGGACGAACCGAAATCGAGATGCGAACCTTGGACTTGATGGACAATTCAATGCCTTATTCCTCCCGTCTGCTGATGCGGACACCGGATCTTTCCAACCGAGCGGCGCCAGGGTTCGGCATTGCCGGCCTGCGCCGCCCCGTCAGTCTACTACGAGACTTGCTGTCGGCAGAAACCGGGCGCGGGACGCCGGAAACTGGCCGTGCCGTGTGGTAGCATGACTGGCGATTGCAGACCCGAAGCCATGATCAAGATCCGACTTCTGATCGCCTCAAGTTTGCTGCTTTTCCTGGCTGATTCCCGGGCCGCGGACGACTCCGGGAAGGCCGCGCCCAAGGAGCCCAAGACCCTTTCCGTCTTCCCGCTGGGGGGAGAACGGGGCACCACGATGGAGGTGTCGGTCCGGGGCCAGCACATGGAGGGAACCTACGCCGCCTGGTTCGAGTGCGAGTGCGACGACGTGGAAGTCCGGTTTCTGAAGCTGGAGGAGATCCAGGAAGCGGCGCCCGACGAATTGGTGGAACGCGACGCACAGGCCAAGCAGACCGAGTTGGCCGGACATCGGGCCCGGCTGCAATTCCGGATCAGCGAGGACGCCGCAGTCGGGCTTCACCGGTTTCGGATCGTCACTCCCCGCGGCATGTCCAATGCCTTGAACTTCCAGGTCGTCCGCGAACCCGTGGTGCTGGAACGGGACGCGGAGGATCAGCAGGCGATTCAGCCACCGGTCGTCATCGCCGGCACCACCAAGGCCAACGGGGAGCTCGACCTGTACTCGTTCCAAGCGGAAGAGGGCGAACAGTTTTACTTCCAGACCTTCACCTCCTTTCCCATCTATATCCCCTACAGCGCGGAGGCGGAGTTGAATCTCTACGCTCCCACCGGAAGCTGGTTCGACCCGGACCGACTCCTCAGGCTGCCCTGGGAATCCAGGCCGCTCTCATGGGTTCCGGTGCTCCAGTCGCGCCGGCAGGGGTGGGGCGCTCAGTTCGCCGTCTTTCCCATGCCGACGCACCGCTTCCGAGAGGCCGGCCGCTATGTGGTCTCCATGGGTTCCTTTCTGGGTGAGGGAAATCCCGACTTCGTCTACCTGCTCCGGATCGCCACCGAACCTCCCGACTCTTCCACGATCATGGGCAAGCCGGCCCATCCCGATCCGGCCGACTGGCTGGAGCGGGACTCGGGGGCGTACGCTCAACATGGTGCGTTCCATAAGCCCCTGGAGCCCGACCGGCTGAAGGTGCTGGCGGCTCGAAGTGTCGAGCCTGCCTCTGGGACAGGAACCGCCGGGGCGGCGCCGGAGTCCCGGCGAGAAGCGGCCCAGGACCGGGTCGTCTCCCAATTGCAGGAGCAGGAACCCAACGACTCGAAGGGTCCGGAAGTCCCCACCGCCGTGCTCCTGGAGGGGACCATCGACCCGCCGGGAGACGTGGACAGCTATCGATTCCGGGCGAAGGCCGGAGAGGGCCTGGTCTTCGAGGTCGAAACTCCACAGGCCGCGCCTCCCCAATTCAATCCCTGGATCCGGGTCTGGAACCCGGAGGGTGAGGAAGTCTTCAACAATATCCACTTCGAATATGGCGGGGACGGCGACGACGTCAGCAAATCGACGGAGCGAAAGACGGTCTTCACATTTCAGCAAGACGGGATCTACCGGCTTCAGATCCGGGACCTGACCTCCCGAAGGGGAGGATCCGATCTGGCCTACCGGTTGATGATTCGTCCCATGATCCCCCACGTGGGACGGGTGGAATACGTCCTGGGAGTCAAGGGGCGAAGGTTGGGACCCACCACCGACCGGGTGAACCTGGAGCCGGGACAGAGCAAGACCTTCACCGTGGTCTGCGACATGGAGGAAGGCTTCGAGGGTGGCGTCGCCGTTTCGGCGGAAAACCTCCCCAGCGGCGTCCGGGTCCTGCCGGCCACCCCGGCCCCTTACACCGACTCTCTGCTCCTGGGCGCCTATTATTTCCCCATGGGCCTGGAAAGCGGCAATATCGGCGACATCACTCGATTCCGTCCGGTTCGAAAGGGAGTGACGATGGCCTTCGTGGCGGACGCGGGCGCCACGGCCACCGAAATGCCTCAGCTCGTTCGTCTCTGGGCCCAACCCACGTCGGGCGACCGGACCGGCGCCCGGCTTCCGCTGGGACAGGTCCCCATCATGACGCTGGCCACGGGTCAGAGTGCGGCGGCGGCCGAAGGCAAGAAGGAGTACGAGCAATGACGGAGCCGACCGAGCGGAAACCCTGGACCCGGGCTCCGGCCGGGGCATCGATGGCCATCGTCCTGGTTCTTACCGGTTCGCTGCTTTTTTCGGGAACGCCTGCTCCCTCACCTTCTCACTCGCCTCAAGCTCTGTCGTTGCGCATGATGCCCCAGGAGATCCGAATGTGGGGCGCCGGCGCCTCTCAGCGGCTGGTGGTGGTGGCGGCATTCGCCGACGGAACGGAGCGGGACGTCACCGCCGACACCCGCCTGGAGGTGAAAGACCGCGACGTCGCCGATTTGAGCGCCGAAGGGAAGCTCGTCCCCCGCAACAACGGGGGTACGGCGATCAGGGCGGAATTTCAGGGTCAGGTTTCCCAGGCCTCGATCCAGGTGCGTGAGAGCCAGGCATCAAGACCGTTCAGTTTCTCCAGAGAAATCGGCGGCATACTCACCCGGCGGGGCTGCAACGATTCGGCCTGTCACGGCGGAGTCAAGGGGCGCGGCGGCTTCAAGCTCTCGCTGGATGCCAGGCATCCCCAGGAAGACCACCGCTGGATCGTGGAGGGCGGCACCTACCAGGTCCTGTCGCCCGAGAGCGCCGAACCGATCCGGCCGCGAGTGGATCCGAAAAAACCGGAAGAGAGCCTGCTGCTGCAGAAGCCGACGTTCCAGATTCCCCATGGCGGAGGCAGCCGCTTCTCGGCTGAGTCCGCCGATTACGCGGCGCTTCGAGACTGGGTCCGGGAAGGCGCCCCGGTTCGGGAAGAAGAACAGCTCCGGATCGAGAGAATCGAGATCTTTCCCTCCTATCTGGTCCTGGAGAAGGGCCAGCACCGGCAGTTGCTGGTCACCGGACATTTGGGGAATGGAAGAACCGAGGACCTGACGGACCAGGTGCGCTATGAGACGGTCAACCCCGAACTGGTTCGGATCTCCCCCACCGGCCGGGTAGAGGCCGTCGCCACGGGAGAAACGGCCCTGCTGGTGCGGGCGCCGGGCAGGGTGGCCAACTCCCGGATCGGCGTCATCGCCGATGCAGTGCACATGGTCCCGCAGGTGGCCGACAACAACCTCATCGACCGCCACGTGTTCGCCAAACTGCGGAAGCTGCGGATCGCCCCCTCGAGCCTCTCTTCCGACGAAGAGTTCCTGCGGCGGGTCTGCCTGGACCTGACCGGCACCCTTCCGCCGCCGGATCGAGCTCGTGAGTTTCTGAGCAGCACCGATCCCGCGAAACGGGACCGTCTCATCGACACCTTGCTGGAGACGCCCGAGTACATCGACTATTGGACCTTCCGCTTCAGCGATCTTTACCGGGTTTCCTACTCCTCCACGGGGACACCGGCCCATTCCCTGGTCTACTGGGCCTGGATCCGAAACAGCCTGACCGAGAACAAGCCCTACGACCAGATGGCCTTCGAGCGGATCTCGGCACAGGGCAACGACGGACCCTCCCGGCACTTCCTGCAGAACGGAGAGGTTACAAAACCCGAGGACGGCATGCCCGAGGAGATGCGGGTCTTCCTGGGCTACCGGCTGGACTGCGCCCAGTGCCACCATCATCCCTTCGAAGAATGGTCTCAGGACCAGTTCTGGGGTCTGGCGGCCTTCTTCGGGCGGCTGAGCCGGACCGAGTGGACCTCGGAGGGCGCCATCGTGGTCTTCGAGGACCCGGCCGGCCGCGTCCCCGACTACGAGGAGTCGGAGGACACGGTCAAGGTCCTCCATCCCCGGACCGGCCAGGAAGCCTCCCCGGTGTTTCCCGACGGGACGCCGTTGTCCGAGGAGAAGTCATTCGATCCACGACTGGCCCTGGCCGAGTGGATCACGGACCATCCCAACTTCTCCCGGACCATCGTGAACCGGATGTGGGGACACATGTTCGGCAGGGGGATCGTCGACCCGGTGGACGACTTCCGTTCCACCAATCCTCCGACGCATCCCGAGTTGCTGGACGAGCTGGCCCGGGATTTCGCCGAAAACGGCTACGACCTCAAGCGCCTGCTGCGGCTCATCGCCAAGTCCCGCACCTATCAGCTCTCGGCCATTCCCAACGCCACCAACCGGAACGATGTGGCCAATTACTCCCGCCGGGTGCGCCGGGACATGGATGCCGAGATTCTCCTGGACTCCATCTCCAACGTCACGGGCGTCCCCGAGACCTTCAAGAACAATTGGATGGGCGTCGCTCCCGCCGGGACCCGCGCCATTCACCTCCGGGTCCCCGACCTCTACTCGTCCACGTTCCTGGAGATCCACGACCGTCCCAACCGCGCCAGCATCCCCGAGCGCAAGAACGACGCCAGCCTGAAGAAGGCGCTCCACATCATGGTCGGCTCGACCTATCAGGAGAAGATCACGCATCCCGGCAACCGGCTCGATCAACTCGTAAAGGTTGGCAGGACGGATGGGGAGATCATCGAAGAACTGTACCTGAGGGCGTTCAGCCGATTGCCCAGCGAGACGGAGCAATCCCGGCTGGAGCGCGTGGTTGCTTCCGGTGAGTCACGGAAAGAGGCCTTGCAGGACATCATGTGGGCCATGATCACGTCCCGGGAGTTCGCTTCGAATTGATGGCCGAAGGACGGGTAAATCTGGTATTGATCTGAAAAGGAAATCCGTTCATGAGCGTACCCAAGCCCGGCCAAAAGATCGGCTGTCTGACCTGCACCGAGTCGCTGCTGCAGCGGCGCGAGTTCATCCGGACCGGGGCCCTCAGCCTGTTCGGCATCAGCCTCGGCCGCTATCTCCAGGCCAAGAGCGTCTTTGCGGAAGCCGGCATCGACGTGGAAGCGAACGCTACCGCCAAGTCGTGCATCCTGGTCTGGCTGGACGGGGGACCGAGCCACGTCGACATGTGGGACCCCAAGGCCGGCAGCAGCTTCAACCCCATCTCCACCAACGTTCCCGGAATCCAGATCTCCGAGCTCCTTCCCCGCATGGCCAAGCGCATGGACAAGGTCTCCATCATCCGGTCCATGCACACCGAGGAGAACAACCACGGACAGGGGACCTACTACGCCCTCACCGGACACCGGCCCACGGCGGCCATGCAGTTCCCCTCCTTCGGTTCCATCGTCACGCGGGAACGGGGCCCCAGAAATTACGTACCGGCACATATTGCGGTCCCTGGTTACACGCAGGGGGCCAAGGGAACCTACCTCAAGGGGGCGTTTCTGGACGCCAAGTACGATCCCATGGTGGTGGGCACCGATCCCAACAGCGAAGGCTTTCAGGTGCAGGATCTGAGCCTGCCCAAGGCCATTTCGCCGAAACGGCTGGAGGACCGCCGTTCGCTCCTGACCCTGATGGACGACACCTACCGCCGGAAGATGGAGAGGGCTGAAGCGTTCAAGATGGACAGCTTCACCGAGCAGGCCGTGAACATGGTCCTCTCCTCCGAAGTGCGGGAGGCGTTCGACCTCTCCAAGGAGCCGGAGAAGACCCGCGACGCCTACGGCCGCACCGGATTCGGACAGAGTCTGCTGCTGTCGCGCCGGCTGGTGGAGGCGGGAAGCCGATTCGTCACCGCGGCCGGCCACGATCTCAACGGCTGGGACACGCACGCCGACAACGACAAGAAACACCGGGACAACCTGGTCCCCGGCCTGGAGCGATCCCTTCCCGTGCTACTGGACGACCTGGAAGAACGGGGCCTGCTGGAGTCGACTCTCGTTCTGGTCATGGGCGAGTTCGGACGGACGCCTCGCTTCAACTCCAAGGGGGGACGGGACCACTGGCCCCATTGCTGGTCCATGATCCTGGGCGGAGGCGGTATCGAGGGGGGCAAGGTGGTGGGCGCCAGCGACGAGCGGGGCGCCTTCGTGGCCGAACGAATGGTGACCATGGGAGACGTGCACGCCACCGTCTACAAGGCCTTCGGGATCGACTGGACCAAGGAGTACATGAGCCCCATCGGCCGCCCCGTCAAGATCGCCAATTCCATCGACGACACCACGGGCCAGCCGGTTCACGAGCTGATCTGAACCGCCCGCGGCGAAAGTCGCCCCGGCATTCGACCGTCCCTGCATCCCGGCGGACTGCGTTGCGATTCGGGCACATACTCCCGGTATGCACCCGAATCGCGCCTTGTCCGGCGGGCGCAGGAACGGTCTCGGTGCTCGCGGGACTTTCACCACGGACTGTTAGTAAAATCGAAACTGCGGGCCGGGACCTGACGAACCGTGGCAGCGGCAAAGGCGGCCTCTGCGGTCGCCCGTTCTTGTCCCAGTTTTTGGATCGGAACCAGGAAGAGGAGTGACCGGCAACCATGGAGCGGATCCTTCTGGCCATGAGTGGCGGCGTGGACAGCTCTGCCGCCGCAGTCCTGCTCAAGGACGCGGGCTACGACATCGTGGGATGCACCATGCGGTTGTGGGACCACCGCAAGGACCCCCAGGGTACGGCGGTCCGGTCCGGGCGTTGCTGCTCGCTGGACGACACTTACGACGCGCGCCGGGTGGCGGAAAGGTTGGCGGTCCCGTTTTACGTCGTCAACATGGAGAAGGTCTTTCGGGAAAAGGTCATCAGGACCTTTATCGGAGAGTACCTGGAGGGCAGGACTCCGTCTCCCTGCGTGCTCTGCAATACCTTCGTCAAGTTCGACCGGTTGATGGATTTCGCTCGTCAGATCGGTCTCCAGCGGGTGGCCACCGGTCACTACGTTCGGGTGGGCCGCGACGAAGAAGACGGCCACGTGCTCCTGAAGGCCCTGGACACGGACAAGGACCAGTCCTATTTCCTGTTCGAGCTCAACCAGGATCAGTTGGCCCGGACGCTGTTTCCCGTGGGCGAGTATCCCAAGGCCGCGGTTCGGGACATCGCCCGCGCCAACGGGCTTGTCACCGCCGACAAACCGGAGAGCCAGGAAATCTGTTTCGTTTCCGGGGGCAACTACGCGGACTTCATTCGCCGGCAGGCCGGAGGGGTGGATCACGACTTTCTGCCGGTCCTCCAGGAGCAGGAGCGTCCCGGGCCGGTGCTCATGGCGGACGGCTCGCGGGTGGGGACTCACCGGGGACTGTTCCGTTTCACGGTGGGACAGAGGCGGGGCCTGGGCATCTCGCATCCACGGCCTCTGTACGTTCTGCGTCTGGAGCGGCGGAAGAACGCCGTGATCGTCGGTTACAAGGAGGAGCTGTTCAGCACGGGGCTGGTGGCCGAGCGTGTCCATTGGATCTCGGGACGGACGCCGCGGGGCCCGGTCCGGGCCTCGGTCAAGATCCGTTCCCGGCACGCCGAGGCCGCCGCGGAGATCGACTGCCCGGCGGCGGCAGCGGAGAACGGGGGAGGAATGGCGCGTGTCGTCTTCGATCGTCCTCAGATGTCGGTCTCGCCCGGTCAGGCGGCGGTCTTCTACCAGGGTGACCGGGTCCTGGGCGGAGGCTGGATCCGCGAGCGCATCCAGTAAGGAGGAGCGGCGGTTTCCAGTGGGGGCGGCGGTTTCCAACCGCCGAACAAAAAAGTCAGTTTCCAACGGGGGCGGCGGTTTCCAACCGCCGGTGCGTGACCTCCCGCGAAATCTCACGGCCGCGTGAAACTTCCGGCGCCCCGTCCAGTCCAATGGGTGTGATTCCAAAAGTCTCAGTTCTGGTGGTGGCCGGAGAAACCTCCGGCGAGCAGCATGCCGCGGCGCTGGTCCGGGAAATCGACCGGCTCAGCTCCGGCATCCGGATCCAGTGGTTCGGGAGCGGCAGCCAAAAGATGTCCCAGGCGGGCGTTGACCTGCTGGAGGACGTCTCCAGGCTGGCCGCCATCGGTCCCTGGGAGGCGGCTGGAAATCTGTCCAGCTATTGGAACCTGTATCAGAGCATTCTCCGGGAGGTCCGGTTGCGCCGGACCCGGCTCGCCATCCTGGTCGACTTTCCCGATTTCAATCTCAGGCTGGCCCGCCGTTTGAAACAGGCGGGCGTGACGGTCGTATACTTCATTGCACCCCAGGTGTGGGCATGGCGCTCTTCGCGCGTCCGCCAGATTCGAAGGGACGTGGATCTGGTTCTGGCCGTCTTTCCCTTCGAGCAGGAGTACTTTCGGAGCCGGGGCGTCAACGCTCTCTACGTGGGGAATCCGTCTCTGGAGCGGCTTCGAGAGGTGGAGCCCGGAGCCGGGTCCGGCCCGCAGGAGGAACCCCTGGTGGCTCTGCTGCCGGGCAGCCGGATCCAGGAGGTGCGGCGAATCTTCCCACGCATGCTGGACGCCGCCCGCTACGCTGCCCGCCGCTGCCAGGCACGATACTGGGTGGTCAAGGCTCCGGACCTGCCGCTGGAGGAACTAAAAGAAGTCTATCGAAGCTGGTTGGGGAGGCGGGGCAAGCCCTTGCCGCTGGAGTTCCGGGAGGAGGAAACGGCCCAAGTCCTTCCCCGGACCGACTGTGCCATAATCAAAAGTGGGACCTCTACATTGGAAGCCACGTTGCTGCGCGTTCCGTTCGCCATGGTCTACCGGATGTCGTGGCCGACATGGATATTCGCCCGTCTTCTGGTCCGGACCCGGACCTACTCTCTGACCAATCTGGTTATGGGCGAACGCATCGTGCCCGAGTTCATTCAATGGCAAGCGCGGGGACGGACCATCGGCCGCTACCTGGTGCGGCTCCTCACTCAGGAAGGGGAGAGGGCGAGCGTCAGGGAGAAATTGGGACAGGCCGCCGGCCGCCTGGGCCGGCAGAACGCGTATCGTGAAGCTGCGGTGCAGGTCCGAAGTTATCTGCAGGAGTGATGTCATGAAAGTGCTGATTGCGATTTCTCTTCTGGTACTGGGGAATGCTCCGGCATGGGCGGAGACGGCGCCCGCCGGACCGCGCCTGCTGGATGTGAGCCATTACGACATCGAGGTGGAGGTGGACCCCCAGGAGCGTTTCCTGGAGGGATCGGCCCGGGTCACCTTCAAGGTCCTGGAGAACATCCTCAGCATCCCCTTCGACTTCAACAATCAGCTCAGCATTCTGTCGACCATGGACCAGGACGGGAACCGGTACTCGACACGATTCGACGACCTGAGCCAGAAGAACATGAGGGTTCAGGGCCCCAAGTCCCTCAACCCGGGGACCGAGGTGACGCTCACTTTCCGGTTCGAGGGGAATCTGGAAGGGGATGAATTCGCCTTCCTGAACGTCGCCCGCACCGAGAAGGCCGTGATTTCCCCCGACGGAGCACTGCTCCTGTCCGAGGGCCGCTGGTTTCCTCAGCACCTGCTTCCGTTCGACTCGGCGACGGCCAAGGTACGGGTGCGGGTTCCCCTTGGATTCTCGGCCGTGGCGCCCGGCCGCCTGGAGTCGATCCGGACCGAGGGCGTCACCGAAGTCTTCAATTGGTCGAGCGACTATCCCCTGACCGAAATCCCCGTGGTGGTCTCCCAATACCTCCGGCAGGATTTCAAGGAGGGTCCGGTTCCCATCAGCTTCCACGTGAGGGAGGACTTCAAGGGCGACTTGACTCCCTGGGCTCAGGAGATCGAAAAGATCCTGGAATTCTACAACCAGGAGTACGGTCCCAGCCCGCTGTCCAAACTGGACCTGGTTGCGGTGGGCAAGGTGGAGTTGGAGACCGCCGGGTCGTTCGGCCTCATATTTCTGGAATCCGGACTGCTCGAAGCCAAGCGGATGCCGGTGGTGGAGTTGGCCAAACGGCTGGCCCGTCATTGGTGGGGGTACTCGGTGCGACCGAAGGGGGACCGCGACGTCTTCCTCCGCGAAGGTTTCTGCACCTACGCGGCACTCCGTTACATGGAGTCGAGTCACGCCGACGATTTTCGCGGCGTGCTGGCCCGCGAGGCGGTGGATGCCATGAAGCACCAGAAACTGGCCCCCATCACCGAGGGCCTCACCTTCAAGCCCGGTTCTTCCCAGTACGAGTCCATCGTCGGCAGCAAGGGGGCCTGGGTGCTCTACATGCTGGGTCAGCTCATCGGCCGGGAGGGCTTCGACGGGTATTTCAAGGAGTGGTACCAGGAGCGGAAGGACCAGGAGTCGGGCATCCAGGATTTCGTCGACTTCGTCCAGCGGAAGAGCGGCGAAGACTACGGCTGGTTCTTCGTCCAGTGGGTGGAGTCGGTCGGAGTCCCCGAGTTCAAGGTCGACTACAACATCTACAAGCTGAGAGACGGGACATTCCAGATCCGCGGCCAGGTGAAGCAGGACATCGACCTCTTCCGCATGCCGGCCGACCTGCGAATCGAGACCAAGGGTGACGCCAACGACGACAAACTGGTCATCGGAGGCCGCTCCACGTCGTTCAAGCTCGACATGAAGGACCGGCCCCTCCGGGTGGTGGTGGATCCCAACGGAAAGATCCTGAACGATTCGGATCGGATGCGGGTCCTGGTCCACATCGCGCTGGGAGAGGACTACCAGCGGAAGGCGGAGTTCGTGGCGGCGATTCAGGAATTCGAGAAGGCCAAGGAGATGGACCCCAGAAGCTCCATGGCCAGCTATCGGCTGGGCGAGGTGTTCTTCCAGCAGCACAGCTTCTCCAATTCGGCCAACGCCTTCCGGGAGTCGCTCAACGGGAACCTGAACCCACCCTGGATCGAGACCTGGATCCATATCTACCTGGGAAAGATCTACGACATCCTGGGCCAGCGGGAGCGGGCCAAGTCGGAATACCGCAAGGCCGCCAACAGCAAGATCGACTACAACGGAGCCCAGGCCGAGGCCAAGAAATACCTGGAGGAGCCCTTCACCCGCCCCCGCACCGTCTCCGGCTGAGAGGAGCGGCGGTTTTCCTACCGCCAGGAGCGGCGACTTTCTTGTCGCCGGCTGGAGCGGCGGTTTTCCTACCGCCGGTTGGGGGGTAAGGGGGGACATCAGTCCCCCCTTTACGCTTCAAGAGTCCCAGCTCCGAATCGCGACGCGCATTCTCCGAGGCTGCTAAACTAAACGCCCATAGCGGGAATCTCCTGGGGCGCACCCCATCGGCTTCGGTGATTGCCGCTGTAGTTTCTCGACCCAGGGTGGGGGTATAGCTCAGTTGGAAGAGCACCTGCTTTGCAAGCAGGGGGTCGTCGGTTCGAATCCGATTACCTCCACCAACTTAACTTGCGACATCGCCCCAGCAGCCCCATCGGTGTCACCGGCGTGATCACTTCACTTCGACTCGTCGATTTCAAGAACTTCGCTGACGAGACACTGCGTGTCGGTCCATTTACCGTGGTTGTCGGCGCCAACGCCAGCGGCAAGAGCAACATCCGGGACGCGTTCCGTTTTCTCCAAGGTGTCGGCCGCGGTTATACGCTGGCAGAGATCATCGGCGGCAGATATGGCGCTGACGGGCGCGTTGAGTGGCGACCGATCCGAGGCGCAGCAAATGAAATCATCCGCTTTGGCCAAGTTGCGTTCGCATTTGAGATTGGTTTGACGTTGGAGAATGGGGAGGCCACGTATTCGATTGAGGTCAGCCCTGAAATATCTCGAACCAGCGGATTCAGAATCACATATGAGCGCCTCCGCGTTGGTCAGAAAGATGTCTTTGAGAAACCCAGGACCCCATACCCAGACGTATACATTGATCTGGACAACGGTCGCCGAATCAACATCAAACGGGATCGGCCGGCGGTGACGCAGGTTTGTGAAAGCCGACAAGCAGGGATTCGGTATAGGGATCTCACGAGACAGGTCCTCAATGCCCTGAAGAGTATGCGTTTTCTGGAACCGTCACTGGATCGGATGCGCGACCCAACGTTTCCTGGAGCCAATGTGTTGGGGGATTCCGGCGACAATTTGCCGACGGTGTTGGAGGAAATCTGCGCCGATGCCGAGCGTCGAGCCATTCTAGCGAGCTGGTTACGCGAACTCACGCCAATGGATGTGTGTGGCTTCGAGTTTCCGCGTGGTCCGAGTGGCCGCGTCCATCTCATGGTCTGTGAAGCCAATGGCAGGAAGGTGTCGGCCTACAGTGCTTCGGATGGAACTTTGCGCTTTCTCGTCATACTGGCAGCGCTGCTTGGCTCAAACTCCAAGGGCCTGTATTTCTTTGAAGATTTGGACAACGGAATCCATCCGGTCAGGCTGCATTTGCTGGCGGATCTGATCGAACGACAAACCGCGAAGCACTGTATTCAGGTGGTCACGACGACTCATGCACCGACACTGTTGACCGCTATCAACGACGATACGTTTAAGAGCACATCCGTAGTGTGCCGCTTGGAAAACAAATCTGATGCAATCATCCGCCGAGTTGCCGAGCTGCCCAACGTGCAGGAACTGCGGAGAGATCAAGGCCTTGGCCGGCTCCATGAATCCGGCTGGATGGAGGATGCGCTCTATTTCACCGAAGACTACGGCGAAGCGAAGGACGGCTCGTGAGAGTCCTCGTCATACCCGAAGATTCCCGTAAAGACAAGTCTGTATTAAAACCTCTGTTCGAATCTCTCTTTGGCTCCATGGGTAGACCACGCACGCGTGTCCGGGTCTGCGAAGATCCTGTGCTCGGTGGCGTCCGAGAAGCCTTGAAGTCGCACCGAATCGCGGAAATCATCCAACGGCATCGTGGAATGGCCCAAATATTCGTGTTGTGCGTTGATCGCGATGGCGAGAAGGGTCGGCGGAAGAGACTCGACCAGATCGAAGAAGAGTTCGGATGCATGCGAACCTTCCTTGCGGAGAACGCATGGGAGGAGATCGAAACCTGGGTCCTTGCCGGTCTGGATCTGCCTGCCGGATGGCGCTGGGCCGAAGTGCGAGCCGATGTCCACGTCAAGGAGAACTATTTCGAACAATTGGCCAAAGCGCGTGGCGTCGCCGACGGTCCTGGCGGTGGTCGCAAATTGTTGGGGGAAGAGGCCGCCTCTCACATTTCCAAAATCCGCCTGAAATGTGCCGAGGACTTCGATTGTCTCTACCGGCGACTCGAATCTGCGATTCAATCTTGTTGAATGAAGACGACCGGCTCACTCCGCCGGCCGGACGAAGCCCCGCCTCAACAGGTGGTCCACGATTTCCTGAGCGTTTTCCTGCGGAGAGTGGCTCACCGTGTCCAGGATGATCTCCGGGTCCCGGGGAGACTCGTAGGGGTCGTCGATGCCGGTGAATCCGCGAATTTCCCCGCGCCGGGCCTTGGCGTACATGCCCTTGGCGTCCCGCTCCTCGCAGACCTCGAGGGGAGTGTCCACGAACACTTCCACGAAGTGGCCGCTTCCCACCATGGATCGGACCTGGTTCCGGGTCTCCCGGTACGGGCTCACCGCGGCGCAGATCACCGTGCCTCCATGCCGGACGATCTGGGACGCGACGAAGCCGATGCGGAGGACGTTGGTGTCCCGATCCTCCTTGCTGAAGCCGAGCCCCTTGGAGAGATGGGTCCGGACCACGTCGCCGTCCAGAACCGTGATCTTCCTCCCCTGCTCCTGCAGGAGCACGGTGAGGACCTGGGCCGTCGTGGACTTTCCGGAGCCGCTCAGGCCGGTCAGCCAGATACAGATTCCCTGGTGGTGGCGCGGCGGGTAGGCCTCCGCCAGAATGTCCGCCACTTCGGGCCGCGTGAACCAGCGCGGCAGGTCCCTTCCTTTGCGCAGATAGTCGTCCCGCACCTGGGATCCTGAGATGGAAGCGGTCCGGGCCGCGGTCCGCCCGTGCCCGACCTCCTCGTACCGGTCCTCGTCCGGCAGATAGACCAGTTGCCGGAAGGGAATCATCTTCACTCCCGTCTCGCCGCTGAAGCGCCGCACCAGTTCCTGCGCCTCGTAGGGTTCGTAAAACGGAAGGCCGCCCCGTCCGGTGCCCGGACTGGCGTGGTCCCGGCCGACGATCAGGGCGTTGGCGCCGTAGTTTCTTCGAATCAGGGTGTGCCAGAGGGCCTCCCGGGGACCGGCCATCCGCATGGCCAAGGGGAGCAGGCTCAAGAGCACGCGGCGGGAGTCGTAGTAGTTGCGGGCCAGGACCTTGTAGGTGCGGACCCGCGTGAATTGGTCCACGTCGCCGGGGCGGGTCATGCCTACGACGGGGTGCAGCAGCAAGGCGCCGCCGGTTTCGTCCATGGCCCGGCGGGTCAGCTCCTCGTGGGCCCGGTGCAGCGGGTTCCGGGTTTGAAAGGCGACCACGTTGGCGAAGCTCATTTTCGCCAGGCGGGAACGGGTTTCACTCGGGCCCAGGCGCAGCTCGGCGAAGTCGGGCCGGCGGGGCGGATGCAGCACCCGGAGCCTTCCGGACAGGTTGACCTTGCCCCAGCCGTGCATTTCGGTGATCAGGGGATGGCGAATGTCCAGGGTGCCGAGGACGGCGTGGGCCGTCTCCCGGAAGTCCCATTCGTAGATCTCCTCCAACGTCATGATCGCCAGCAGGTCGTTCCTGGAGTCCCGGAGGGCGATCTCCGCGTCCAATCGGAACGCCTCGGAGGGCGCAGCGGGGAGACCGACGGGAACGGGAAAGAGGGCGTCCGTCTCCAGCCGCATCTCCCCCACCACCCGCTCGTGGTCGGCTCGGCTCATGAAGCGGGTCAGCGGGGAGAAGGCCCCGGACGCCATGAGTTCCAGGTCCAGCGCACTCCGCCGGGAAATTTGAAGCGAAGGGAGATAGGAAGCTCGCGCCCGGAGATCCGCGGACTCTTCCGGGCTCGCCACGAGATCCACGAGCCGGCCTCCCCAGGGGCAGATCAGTTTGGTCTTCGGATCACTGGAATCGCGTGCCTGCGCCTCGGAAGGCTGCATTGTGTTCAAGAAGAGTTGCGAAACGAAGGGCTACCGAATCAATCGGCTTTCCGGAGGCAGTGGATCCCGCATTCCCGGTGGTTTCCCTGCTCCCACCACCAGCGTCCGGCGCGTGGGTGCTCGCCGGGACGAAGAGCCCGAGTGCAGGGGGCGCAGCCGATGCTGCCGTAACCCTGGTCGTACAAGGGATGACAGGGGACCCGGTTGCGCCGGATGTAGTCCCAGACCTGATCGTGGGTCCAATCCGCCAGCGGACTCAGTTTGATCTTGGAACCGTGCTCCCAATCGGTTTCCAGCTTGCAGACGCCGACTCGGCTGGAAGACTGTTCCCTCCTCAGGCCGACCATCCAGGCGTCCAGGGGTTGGAGCATCCGTGTCAAAGGCTCTACCTTGCGGACGTGGCAGCAACGCTCTCGCTCTTCCCGGGATCGGTAGAAGAGGTTCATCCCGGATTCTCCCACCATGGTCTCCACGCTTGCGGCGTGAGGAAAGAAGACCTCCGGGCGGATTCCATAGTGGTCCCGGACGCGGTCCATCATTTCGTAGGTTTCGGCCGGAAGCCGTCCCGTGTCGATGGTCATGACCCGGACATCCTTGCGGTAGCGCCAGCAAAGATCCAGGATGACCATTCCCTCGGCCTGAAAACTGGTGCAGACGGCGATGCGGGGATGCCACTGATCCAGCGCCCAAGCCACCAGATCCTCGGCCGGCATCATTTCCGCCGGCGCCAGCAGGGGTGTGACATTGGGTTGAATTTGAGTCTCCATGACCGTGTCTTCCGACGACGCGGCGCATTATCTAGTATTCCGATCGGAGTTGTCAAGAAAGAAATTGGGAGGGCAATTGGAAATCGCCGCTCCTGTTGAATTCTCCCCACGCGAACCGATACGGTTTTCGGGATGAAGGTCGACGTCCTCATCGTGGGCGCGGGTTTTGCCGGCGCCTCCACCGCATTTCACCTGAGCCGGTCATTCCCGGGATCGATCCTGGTGATCGATCAGGAATCGGTGCCCGGCTTCCACGCCTCGGGCCGGAATGCGGCCATGGTGAGGCAGCACGAGGAGCGGGAGGACATCCGGCGGGCCGCCGCCGCCAGTCGCCGGGCATACGGCGAGTACGAGTCGGAGCTGGGCTTTCGCCAGGTCGGGTCGTTGCTCCTGGGACCGGCGAACCGGTTGGAGGCGATGCGGGAACCCGACCGGATCGAATCGTATCTCCTGAGCCCGCCGGAAGCCCGCCGGAGAGTCCCGTTGCTGGACCGCCACGAATTCGGCGCCGCCCTCTGGACTCCCGCCGACGGCATCATGGACATTTCCGCTCTGCTGCAGCTCTACCTCGCCGGCAGCCGGGAGCGGGGGGTCTCCTTCCTGTTCGACTGCCAACTGCGAGGCTGCCGGGGGACGGGGCCGTTCCGAATCGACACCACCCAGGGCGAAATCACGGCCCGCCGCCTGGTCAACGCCACCGGCGCCTGGGCGCCGCTGGTCGGCCGACTCGCGGGCGCCGCGCCGGTTCCCATGCGTCCGTTGAAGCGCCACCTCTTTGTCCTGGGGCGAGTCCCCGGAGTGAATCCCCATTGGCCCATCGTCTGGAACCTGGAGGACAATTTCTATTTCAGGCCCGAGTCCGACGGACTACTCATCAGCGTCTGCGACGAGGGCGAGACCGAGAGCCTGGAACCGACGGTGGACGCGGACATGACCGAGGCGCTGGCCCAGCTCTGCTGGTCCAAGCTGCCCCACCTCAGAGACGCGGTCCAGGAGCAAGTCTGGTCCTGCTTTCGCACCAAGGCGTCCGACACCTCCTTCGTCATCGGTTGGGATCCGGAACTGGAGAATCTGTTCTGGGTCGCCGCCCTGGGAGGGCACGGCATGGGAGTCAGTTGGGAAGTCGGCCGCCGCGCCGCCGGGAAATTCCTGGACCGCGCGCATTCCGATTCCTTCGACCCGGACCGGTTCCAATTCGCTCTCCGGCCGTAGGGCCACCCCTTGCGGGCGCCGTCTTGCTGGTACACTAGGCACGGAACCTCCCGCTGAGGTCCGGAGAGGAAGATCGACGGTGTTCAGACGACAGACGACCGGTTCGGTGGTGTGCCGATCCTGCGGCCTGTTGGTGGGAGTCAACGACTCCGAATGCTATGAGTGCGGCTGCAAGAACCCGGGTCTCTGGGGTTTTGCGCCCCTGGTGCGGATTCTGGGCGACGACTTCGGATTTCTCCGGCTGGTGACGGTGGGCTGCATCTTCCTGTACGTCGCGACCCTGGTCGTGGGTTCCGGAGAGTCCCGGGGTGGAGGCATGTTCTCGCTGTTGTCTCCCAGCCAGCACGGCCTGTTCCTGTTCGGCGCGAGCGGCGCCATTCCCGTGTTCCGTTACGATCGCTGGTGGACCCTGCTCAGTGCCGGTTGGCTCCACGGCGGGTTGCTCCACATCGGTTTCAACCTGATGTGGGTCCGCCAACTGGCGCCGGTCACCGCCGAGATCTACGGCCCCGGCCGCATGATCCTCATCTACACCGTGGCCACCGCGGCCGGGTTCGGATTGAGCACCGTGACCGGGATGTTTCTTCCCTTCCTGCCCGGACCGCTCCGGGGAGCCATGTTCTCGGTCGGCTCCTCCGCGGCCATATTCGGCCTTCTGGGGGCGCTGGTCTACGCCGGCCGCCGCGGCATCGGCAGCAACATCAGCCGGCAGGCCCGAGGGTACGCCATTATCCTGGGGATCTTCGGATTCATCTTCCCGAGAATCGACAACTGGGCTCATCTGGGGGGATTTCTGGGAGGCTACCTGTTGGCTCGCTGGCTGGACCCCATGCAACCCGAGCGCCTGAACCACCTGGCCGCCGCCGCCGTCTGCATCGTCCTGACGATCCTCTCCATCGTCGTGTCGGTGATCCACGGCTACCCCTTTCTGTAGCCTTTTCGCTTTTCATTGAACGAGGAGGCGGCTTCCCAATCGCCCGGTCCCGTTCGCGTCCGCCTGAAATTCAAGAATCGGCGGTTAGGAAACCGCCGCTCCTCCGGCGGTAGGAAAACCGCCGCTCCGGCCGGTGGGGGAGCTTTTCTCTTTCCTTTCAATTGCTATACTTCCCAGCATGAAGAGACTGACCGAAGCTCAAGTCGCGCAATATCGAGATCAGGGCTACCTGATCGTGGAGAACGTCATCCCCCCGGACCAGGTGGAGGCGCTGAAGCGGCGGACGGAGGACATCGCCGAGGGACGCGTCCCTTTTCCCGAGGCGAACCTGGAGCTGGAACCCACGGCCAACGGCCGCCGGTCCGTCGAGACGATTCGCAAGCTGGACCATTGCGCCGAGAACGATCCCGTGTTTCTCCGCCACGCCAAAAACGGTCGTATTCTGGACATGGTGGAGGACCTGATCGGTCCCGACGTGAAGCTCTTCGAAAGCCAGCTCTTCATGAAGCCGCCCGGGGGCGTCGAGAAGCCGTACCACCAGGATTCGGCTTATTTCTTCATCGAGCCCATGGCTCTGGTCACCTGTTGGTCGGCGCTGGATGACGTCACCGTGGCCAACGGGAGCATGTGGGTGATTCCGGGCAGCCACCTGGGCGGAGTCGTGGACCACGGCGAGCCCTGGCAGATCGGGGACCGCGTCGACAAGCAGGTTCCGGCCAGCGCCATGGACCTGGCGTCCGAGGCGCCCGTGGTCATGCCGGCGGGGAGCTGCTCATTTCATCACAGCCTGCTGCTGCACAGCTCACGCCCCAACCGGACGAACCATTCCCGGCGCGGTTTCGCCGTGCACTACATGACTGCCCGCTCCCGGTGGACGAACCCTTCGCTGCCCATGCCGAGCTATCGGCTTCTGAGGGGGCGGGAGTATCCCGGCTGCGTCTGACCTGACCGTCCGTGGCGACTCTTGCCACGGGCTGTTCAGTCCGCCTTCTTCTCCTCGTCCTCGCCGGTCTTCTCCTCGGGAGGATCGGGAGCGAGTTCCTGGCCTGAAACCACTTCCAGCTCGGGCAGCGACTGGCGCAGGGCGTCCACGCCGGCCGGGGTCACCTGGGTCTTCCAGACGAACAACTTCCGGAGTTTGGACAGTCCTTTCAGGTGCTGGAGGCCGGCGTCGCTGACCGCGGTCTCGTACAGGTTCAGGTAGACGAGATTGGTCAGATCCTTGAGATTCTCCAGGCCGGCGTCGGTAACGGCGGTCTTTTCCAGGTGGAGGCGCTGGAGGGTCTTGAGGCCCTTCAAGTGGACCAGGCCGGCATCGGTGATGGCCGCCTTGCGAAGGTTCAGGTTGACCACGTTCGTGAGCTGCTCCAAGGGCGCCAGGTCTCCGTCCTCCGCCGGTTTCGAGACCAGATGGAAGGCGACGTCGAGGCTGGGGTCGTTTTGGGCGACTTCCAGCACCAGCCCTCCTTTCTCCTGGATGCCGGCGATGGCTTCCGTCTCCGCCTGTGATCTTTCGGTCTCCCCGAGCGCGGAAATGGATGCCGAAAGCAGAACAATTGCAAGACCGAACGGTTTCTTCATGACGTGTGTCTCCCTCATGAAAGGTTCATGCAACCAGATGACAGGCCGCCCAGTGGCCCGGTCGAACTTCCTGAAGCGGGGGATCCTCCCGGTGACACCGATCGACGGCAACCGGGCAGCGGGTGCAGAAGTTGCAGCCGGCGGGCGGGTCCGCCGGGTCGGGAGGATCGCCCTTCAGAACGATCCTGCTGCGGTGGGTCTCCAGGTCGGGATCGGGCAGGGGAACGGCCGAGATGAGCGCCTGCGTATACGGGTGCAAGGGGCTCTCGTA
The DNA here is from genome assembly GCA_028874215.1 of Acidobacteriota bacterium. Classification (NCBI taxonomy): domain Bacteria; kingdom Pseudomonadati; phylum Acidobacteriota; species Acidobacteriota bacterium. Next base: position 116,138 of record JAPPLF010000003.1, on the reverse strand, counting down.
GAGGTCGTCCCGGCTGGCGAGCTCGACGATCCGGCCCAGGTACATGACCGCGACCCGGTCGCTGATGTGCCGGACCATGCTCAGGTCGTGGGCGATGAAAAGGTAGGTCAGACCGAACTGCTCCTGGAGATCCTCCAGAAGATTGATGACCTGCGCCTGAATCGAGACGTCCAGAGCCGAAACCGGCTCGTCGCAGATGATGAAGTCGGGCTGCAGGGCCAGGGCCCGGGCGATGCCGATCCGCTGGCGCTGGCCGCCGGAGAACTCGTGAGGATAGCGGTCTGCGTAGCCGGGGTTGAGACCCACCAATTCCATGAGCTCCCGCACCCTCTCCTGCCGGCGCCCCCGGGCCAGTTGATGGATTTCCAAGGGTTCGGACAGGATCTGTCCCGCCGTCATCCGGGGGTTCAGGGAAGCGTACGGATCCTGAAAAATCATCTGCATCCGGCGGCGCATGCGCCTCAGAGCCCCGCCCTTGAGTTCCGTCAGTTCCACTCCGTCCAGGAAGACCCGGCCCGCGGTGGGACGCTGCAACTGCAGGATGGCCCTCCCGGTGCTGGACTTGCCGCAGCCGCTCTCTCCCACCAGCCCCAGCGTCTCTCCTCTCCGAATGAGGAAGGAGATGCCGTCGACGGCGCGCACCGCACCCACCTGGCGCCGGAACAGGACGCCCCGGTTCACCGGATAGTATTGCTTGAGTCCCTCCACCCGCACCAGTTCCGGAGTGTCCCGGACAGTCACCGGGCACCTCCCGCCAGCTCGTCCTTCTGCCAACAGGACACCCGGTGAGCGGCTCCCACCGCCTCCAGATACGGGACCTCCTGCCGGCACCGCTGGACGGTGTGGCCGCACCGCGGCGCGAAGGGACAGCCAGGGAGCTCCTCGATCAGGTCGGGCGGCTGCCCTGGAATGGAGGCCAGACGCTTCGTCCCGGCCACCGCGTGGGGCGTGGCCCGCAGCAGACCCCTGGTGTAGGGATGGCCGGGGGTATTGTAGAGAGCCCGGACGTCGGCCTCCTCCACGATGGCGCCGGCGTACATGACCATCACCCGCTGGGCCAGCCGGGCGATCACTCCCAGGTCGTGGCTGATCCAGATCACCGCCATCCCCAGCTTCTGTTGCAACTCCTTGACCAGATCCACGATCTGGGCCTGCAGGGTCACGTCCAACGCCGTCGTCGGTTCATCCGCAATCAGCAGGCGTGGATTGCACGCCAGGGCCATGGAGATCATGGCCCGCTGCCGCATGCCTCCGGAGAATTCGTGCGGGTACTGGTCCAGCCGCCGCTCCGGGTCGGGAATTCCCACCAGTCCCAGAAGCTCGCGGGCCCGGTCGCGGGACTGCCGGTAGGTCATCCCCTCATGCAGCCGCAAGACTTCCTGGATCTGGAAGCCTATGGTGAGGACGGGGTTGAGGGAAGCCAGCGGATCCTGAAAGACCATGGCGATCTCGGACCAGCGGACCTTGCGCATCTCCCGCTCGCTGAGCCGGAGCAGGTCGCGGCCGTCGAAGAGGATCTCGCCTCCCACGATCTTTCCGGGAGGATCGGGCAGGAGCCGGAGCAGGCAGAGGGCGCTGGCGCTCTTGCCGCAGCCGCTCTCTCCCACCAGTCCCAGCGTTTCTCCCTGATCCAGAGAGTAGGAGATGGAGTCGACGGCTCGAACCACGCCGCCGGGAGTGGTGTAGCGAGCGCTCAACCGTTTTACTTCCAGCAGGTGAGTCACAGGTGCGGATCCCCTGTCGCGCCCCGGCGCGGGACATTCACCAGGGGCTGTTGACCCCGGCCCATGGAGGCGGCCAATATACCGCCGCAAGCCCGGCTCGGGCAAGATGAGGGTCAGGAACTGAAGATGTCGACGGCGCTGCGGGAATTTCGGCTTTCGCTCCTGGCGGCCTTCGTCTGTTTGGCCGCTCCCGGTTGTGGCGGGCAGGCGGATCTCCCCGTTCCGGAGCCCGGCAAGACCCTGGTGATCGGCGTTTCCCAGGAACCGGACGCCCTCTTCGGTATCGTGGGAAACCTGATGGTTTCGGGCGACGTGGGATCCTTCATCTGGCGTCCGCTGCTGCTCATCGATTCCCGGCGCCGGCCCCGCTGCGTGCTCTGCACCGAGTTGCCCAGCCTGGAGAACGGCCTCTTGAAGGTGGACTACGAAAAGGGGGTGATGGAGGCCACGTTCCAATTGAGGCGGGGTCTCCAATGGGCCGACGGAACCGAGATCACCGCCCGCGACGCCGCCTTCGCCTGGGAGCTCATGAGTGACGAGCAGTACCCACACGGGGCGTCCTACATGGAGCCCATCGGCGACGTCCAGGCCCTGGACTCCCACGCCATCCGGGTGTCCTACAAGACGTTGTGGCCCTTCGGGAACGCGGACCTCCGGTTGCGTCTCATCCCCGAGGGCTACTACCGTCCCATCTGGGAGCGGTACCGCTCGGAGGGAGGGGCCTATTGGGACCGTTTCCTGGCCGATGAGAGGGTCAGCGTCTATCCGAAGGCCAACGGCCCCTTCCAGGTCCAGGAGTGGGCCTCGGGCAGCCATATCCTGTTGGTCCGCAATCCGGCCTACAACCTGGGCCCGCCGCCCGACCTGGAGCGGATCCTGGTGCGGGTGATTCCCGATCTCAACGCCTTGGCCATCGCCGTCTCCACCCGCCAGGTCCACCTGACGGACGGCTGGCTCACTCTGGGACAAGCCCGCGAATTGGAGGAGACTCCCGCGATCGAAATCCGGTATGTCGATTCGGCCTGGCTGGAGCATGCCACCTTGCAGGTCAAACACCCTCCCTTCGACGACCTGAGGGTGCGGCGGGCGCTTCTCCTGGCCATCGACCGGGCGGGGATCAACCACGCCATCTTCCGGGGCAAGCAGCCCCCGGCCCACTCCTGGGTCCACCCCAGCCATCCGGCTCACAACCCCGGACTGTCCCGGTATGGCTATGATCCGGAACGGGCGCAGAGACTCCTGGAGCAGGCCGGCTGGTCCAGGGAAGGGGACGGGCCGCTCCGAAACGCCCGGGGAGAGCCCATGCGCCTGACCCTGATCACCATCGCGGGGGACAGGACCCGGCTCCAGGTGGTGTCGGTGCTCCAGGCCCTGTGGCAGGAGTTGGGCATCCAGGTGGAAATCCGGCCCGAGTCGGCACGGCTGCTCTTTCCCGACACGCTGCAGAGGCAGAATCTGCAACCGGGAGGCGTGGCCGTCTGGCGCTGGGTCATCCAGCCGGAGGCCACGGTCTCCGCCTATGGGTTATGGTGGCCCAGGGACACGAACCTGGATCAGTTGACGCCAGGGTCGCCCTGGAACGCGGTCCAGGAGAACAAGGACCTGATCCGGCAGGCGCTGGGCACCATCGACGACGAAAAACGCTACGGCCTGCTGCGCCGCCAGCAGGAGGTCTGGGTTCGCGAGCTGCCCACCCTGCCCCTGTACTGGCACGTCCGGGTCGTGAGCATGGACCGGCGCCTCACCGGCTACGTCCCCTACCCGGATCAATTTCTGGGATGGGGAGTCGAAAACTGGCGCCTGGGAGCGGCGACTGGAGCGGCGATTTCCAATCGCCGGCCTCCAAACGAACATAACACCAAAACACCACCGGAAGACCCCCAACCCTCCCTCTAACCTTGGACTGCCACGACCCACCCAACCCATGTTCCGACACCTGTTGAGACGTTCGCTGCAGACCATCCCCGTGGTCTTCTTCGTCACCGTCGTGGTCTTCACCCTGATGCAACTGGCGCCCGGGGACCCCATGGACATGCTGGTGTTGTCCAATCCCAACGTGACGCCGGAGGAGGTCGAGCGGTTGCGGGCCGTCTACGGCCTGGACGATCCGATCCATATCCAATACTTCCGCTGGTTGTCCCAGGTCGCTCAGGGGAACCTGGGATATTCCCGCCTCTACCATCGTCCCATCACCAGCATCCTTCCCCAACGCCTGGCCAACACCCTGGCCCTGACCGGCCTCAGCCTGCTGGTGAGCATCCTCATCGCCATACCCATCGGGGTCTACAGCGCTCTGCGCCAGTATTCCGTGGCGGACTATCTGCTCTCTCTGGTGGCCTTCGTGGGAATCTCCTTCCCGGTGTTCTGGTCCGGGATTCTGGTCATTCTCCTCTTCTCAGTGGTTCTCGGCTGGTTGCCGCCCGGAGGGCATCCCTCCATCGAGCCGGGTCTGGGCTTCTGGGGGCAGGCCCGGTACTACGTGGCTCCGGTTCTGGTGCTGAGCCTTTTCAGCACCGCCAGTTGGATGCGCTACATGCGGTCCAGCCTGTTGGAAGTGATCCGCCAGGACTACATTCTGACGGCGCGGGCCAAGGGTCTTGCGGGAAGGGTGATCTGGGTGCGCCACGCCCTCCGGAACGCGCTGATTCCCATCGTGACCCTGATCGCCCTCACCATTCCCGCCCTGATCGGCGGGGCCGTAGTGACCGAGATCGTCTTCTCCTGGCCCGGGATGGGGAGATTGATCTTCGATTCGCTGATGAACAACGACTACTACCTGGCCATGGCCATCTTCCTCATCTTCGGACTTTTGGTGGCCCTGTTCAATCTGCTGGCCGAAGTGGCCTATGCCTTCCTGGACCCCCGGATCCGAATGGAGTAAGCGGCGACCATGGAACCGTCTCGAACCCGATCGGGCGTCACCGCCTGGCAGAGGCTCCGCCGGCATCGCCTGGCCATGGTCTCGTTGACCGTGCTGGGACTCATCGCCCTGGTCTCGCTGTTGGGACCCTGGCTCTCGCCTCACAGCTACAGCCGGGTCCATCTGCAGCAGCATCTCGCACCCCCCTCCGCGTCCCATTGGCTGGGAACGGACGAGCTGGGCCGCGACGTCCTGACGCGGCTGCTCCAGGGGGGGCGGGTCTCCCTCTTCGTGGGACTCTCGGCAGCCCTGCTGAGCGCGCTGGCCGGCATCCTCATCGGCGCCGTCTCGGGATATTTCGGAGGCTTCATCGACACCCTGTTGATGCGTTTCACCGACCTCATGCTCTCCATCCCCAGCCTTCCCCTGCTCCTGATCCTCTCCCGCCTGGGGAACGGGACCGTCTGGGAGATCATCGGCATCCTGGTGATCTTCGGGTGGATGAGCCTGGCGCGCATCGTTCGCGGCTCCTTCCTGTCGCTGCGTGAAATGGAGTTCGTGGACTCGGCCAGGGTGGTGGGGATTCCCCACTGGAGGATCATCCTGCGGCACATACTGCCCAACACCATGGCGCCCATCATCGTCTACGCCACCCTCAACCTGGGCTACGCCATCCTGGCCGAGTCCAGCCTCAGCTACCTGGGGCTCGGTATCCAGCCCCCCCTGCCCAGTTGGGGCAACATGCTGCTCAACGCTCAGCACTATTTGAAGGTTGCCCCCTGGCTGGCCATCTTCCCGGGTCTCTTGATTTTCGTGAGTCTGTTGAGCGTAAATTTTCTCGGGGACGGGCTCCGGGACGCCTTGGACCCCCGTCTGAAGATCTGAAGCAACCTCCCGCGGCGGGAGATTCGATGAGGAGTGACCGAAATGCCACCGACTCTGCGCCAGAACGTCGCCCTGCTCAAGAGCGGGACTTCGCGGCAACTCTATGTCCGGGAAGCCCGGGCGAAAGACGAGATCTACGAGTTCACCGACGCCTGGGGGGAGCGGGCCCGGTGGCTCAAGGGGGAGTACGCCTACCTGGCCCCCAACGCCGCCTCCGCCTTTCTCAACCGGCTGAACCTGAAGCACGACACCGTCGACGAAGAGGAGTTGCGGGAATCGATCCGGGAGTACCAGACTCTCGTGATTCCCAATGCCGCCCGGCTTGAAGAGCGCACCCTCTCGCGGATCCGGGACCGTCTACAGGACCCGGATTTCTTTCTCATGGTCACCGGCCGGACCAATCTCCCCGATTCCCTCCTGGGCCTGGAGCGATCCCGGCTGGAGCGGCCCCAGGGCTACAGCGGATGGGGCTGGACCGCCGGTTCCCCGTTCGGCGACACGTCGACCTGGGAGGATCTCTACGTCACGGGCGCCCGCGGCGCGGCCGTTCACCGCGTCGAGGCCGCCGCCGGCGCAGAGGTTGCAGCCGGCCTCTACGAGATTACGGGGGACCTCCGCAACGCCTCGACGGCCACCCGGAGCCGGCTCGGCGACGGGATCGTCCTCACCGGCAACACCCTCTACGTGGCCAACCAGGTCTTCGAGTTCCTGGGCGGCGTGCTGCAGGCCCACCTCTACGTGGACGAGATCCGGAACTGGAACAATCCGGTCCACTGGGGGGACACGCTGGCCTACTTCCTGGCCCGGCTCCTGAAGGAACAAAACCAGGGCCTGCCCCCTACCCGGCTGCGCGCGTTCGGCAGCTACCGGGGTGTCCTCTCCCTGCGGCACGACGTGGACCAGTCATCCGACCTGGCCATGTTGGAGTACGAGGCGGCCAACCTGGTGCCGGCCAGTTGGGACATCCTGGACTGGGTCATTGCGGACGATTCCGCCACCGAGGAGGAGTCCCGGCTCTGGGTCCGCGAGGTCGCCAAGTACGAGTTCCTGGAGGCGGGGCTGCACAACGACAGCCTGGTGGGCGGTCCCCCCACCTACCTGGTGGGAAAGGGGCTCTACGAACATATCCGGGTCACCGAGGAGCGTCTGGGGATCCGGGTCTACACCTGCGGCCGGCACGGCGGCGCCCACGCCCACCCTGAAACCCTGGACGCCATGGACTACGCATACGAGCAAGTGCCCGACCTGTTGGGAACCTGCACCTTCTGCTTCTACGACATGTGGGAATATGGCGAGCACGCCTACGAGACCGACGGCAGCACCACCGTGGCCAGTTCCGGCTTCTGGTTTCCCTACCACCCGGTCATCACCAGAGTGGAGAAGCACAAGGCCCTGCGGGGTTGGGATCGCACCCACGAATACGACTGCGATTACAATCTGGTCGACCTGATCTACTCGGGCCGGCATGGGAAGGCCCCTTCTCCGGCTCTGGAAGCCTCCACGCGCAAGCCTCCCTGGGAGTTCGAGTTGGGTTCGGGAGAGGGGAACGAAGACCCGTACCGGCTGGACAACGGAGTCTACACGCTCCAATACCATCCCCTCTTCAGCGCGGACGGCAGCGTCAACCAGGGGCGTGGGACCTTGGACTACCTGATCTACGCCATCACCCGGGCCGAACGGCTCGGTTTCTGGCTGGCCAGCGAGAAGATGCTGTACGAGACCATGACCGACTATGAGTCCATCCGATTCCGCGCCGACTCTCCCGGGAGCGTGACGGTGGCCAACCCCACCGGCCGACGCCTGGAAGGGTTCATGGTGGAGAGCGACGTTCCCGTGGAAGGGGTCTCGGCGGACGGAGTGAACTACATTCACATCGTGGACGGACGCTATTTCACGGCGCCTCCCCTGGACCCCGGGGAGCAGGTGACCCTCCGGCTGGCGCCGCCGCCCGCCGGCTGTCCGCTGCTCCTGAACGCCAACTCCAAGGGCCTCCAGGTCTTGAACGCGGTCTACGACAGCGCCGGCGCGGCGGTTGCCCTGGATCTGAAGCTGATTCGCCGCCACGGCCTCTGCCTTTACGACGTCCTGCCGGAGCGGGATTATCGAGTGACCGTCCGGAACCGGGATTGGACGCGGGTCCAGGTCTGCAGGTCTCGTCCCGAGAAGATCCTGACTTTCGAGCTGGAGGGAGATCAGAACCGGTTCGGGCGGTTCAGAGTCGAAGTCGAGATCGTGCCGGAGGACGAATGAGCATCGAGCTGCGGGCCCTGTCCGCCGAAGACTATCCCGCCTGGATCCGGGCCAAGTACAGCGGATTCGGGTACGGCATCCCGGAATCGCAGCTACTGAACACTCCGGTTGAAATAGACCGTTCGCTGGCCGCGTACGACTCGGGACGGATCGTGGGCACCATCAACTCCCACACCTTCCGGCTGCGGATTCCGGGAGGCTGGCTCCCCATGGCCGGGGTGGCCGGAGTGACGGTCCAGCCCACGCACCGGAGGCGGGGGCTCATGACCCGGATGATGAACCGCCAGCTCCGGGACATGCATGACCGGGGAGAACCGGCCACCGGCCTCTACGCCTCCGAGAGCATCATCTACGGCCGCTTCGGTTATGGGATCGCCACTTTCCACGAGTCCTGGTCCATCGACCGGCTGCGGACGCAGATGATCCCCGGCGACTCGGGCGCAGGACGGGTGGAATACATTTCCCGGTCCGAAGCGCTGGAATTGTTGCCGAAGGTTCGCGAGCAGGCCTGTTATGGGCGAGCCGGGGCCATCCATCGCCGAACCGCGCGCTGGGAACAGGCTCTGGGCGACCCCCAGGACCAGGATCGCCCGGACCGGACCCGGTTGATCCGTGCCGTGTACCGGGACGGGTCCAGCGTCGAAGGCTATGCGCTCTACCGGATCCGCCCCCGGGACCAGATCGTCGCCGTGGACGAACTCTGCGGCATCAACGCGCGCGCCGAAAGAGCGCTTTGGCAGTTCTGCTTCGGAGTGGACCTGATGACCTGCGTCCAGGCGGGCCACCGACCCTTGCAGGACCCGCTCCTCTGGATGCTGGCCGACCCGCGCCACCTGAAACGCACCCCCTGCGATTCTCTCTGGCTGCGCCTCATCGACGCGCCGGCGGCGCTCTCAGCCCGGCGGTACGCTTCATCGGGCCGGCTGGTTCTCGAATTGGAGGATGCGAGCTGCCCCTGGAACCGGGGCCGCTTCGAGCTGGAAGGGGGACCCGACGGCGCCGCCTGCCGCCCCACCACCCGGCGCCCCGACCTGGAACTCACGGCCAACGAGCTGGGCGCCGTCTACCTCGGCGGCGTGAGCTTCCTGACCCTGGCTCGCGCGTCCCGCATCCGTGCCCGCGACCCCAGGAAACTCGCCGAAGCCGACGCCATGTTCCGCGTCACCCCGCCCCCCTGGTGCAGCGAGCATTTCTGAGTGGAGCGGCGACTTTCCTGTCGCCGAGGGAGCGGAGCGACCCAGGCAGTCCCCCTCTACGCTACTTTCAACCAAATATTTGGAAAGCCCGGGAAATGGGGTGGGCGATGGGACTTGAACCCACGGCCACAGGGGCCACAACCCTGTGCTCTACCTGACTGAGCTACGCCCACCACATATTCGAAACGTCACGCCCGGAATTGAGGTTTCCGGGCGGAAGGATCGCTATTCTATTAGAAAATCCGATCCGCCAGCAACCTTGAGGCGGTTTGGCGAAAGGGCTCGCGATCCCGTGTTTCGGCGGCCTCCAGGGCCTCCCGCAGGGACCGTCCCTTGACCAGCGTCTCCTGGTATTCCGCCTCCGGGTCGCTGTCGGCGACGATTCCGGCGCCCACGTGAAACTCGGCGCGCCCATCCCGGACGACGATGGTGCGAATGGCCACGTTCAGATCCATCCCGCCGGTGAAGCTCAGGTACCCGAGAGACCCGGTGTAGATCCCCCGCCGGACCGTCTCCAGCTCGTCGATCACCTGCATGGCGCGGATCTTGGGCGCTCCGGTGATGGAGCCTCCGGGAAAGGTGGCCTTGAGAAGATCCACGCGGTCGCGTCCGGGCGCCAGGATCCCCTCCACCGTCGAGGTCAGGTGAAACAGCGTGGGGAAGGTTTCCAGCAGCGACAATTCCCTCACTTGGACCGTGCCCACCTGCGCCACCCGGCCCAGGTCGTTCCGCTCCAGGTCCACGATCATGACGTGCTCGGCCCGGTCCTTCCCGCTGTGGACGAGCTCCCGGGCCAAGAGGCGGTCCTCCGTGACGGTTCGCCCGCGCGGCCGGGTGCCCTTGATGGGACGGGTTTCGACCCGGCGCGTCTCCGGGTCCAGGTGCAGGAAGCGTTCCGGCGACATGCTGACCACGGCGAAGTCTCCACCGTCCAGGAAGGCGGAGAATGGGGCGGGGGCCGCCTGGCGCAGATCCAGGAAGAGCCGGAACGGGTCCTTCCTGAAGCGTGTCCGGAAGCGATGGGAGAGGTTGGCCTGGTAGATGTCTCCGGCGGCGATGAATTCCTTGATCCGGTCGACGGCCCGGGCGAACCCGGAAGGAGTGAAGTTGGAATCGAAGCCGTCGCCGCCAGCGGATGCCGGCGGTGCCGGTACGGGGCCGCGCATCGGGGCGGCTACCGCGGATTCGACTGCCGCGGTCAGCTCCCGAATCCGGGATTCCGCCCGTTGGCGGGCCCGGCCGCCGGAATCGGGCTGGCCGGTGGCGCTGAGCACGATCCGTTCGCGCTCCAGGTCGATGGTCACCGCGGAATCGAACAGACCCAACCAGAGGTCGGGGAGGCCGGTCTCCTGGTCCGCTCTCGGGGGCGCACCGAACGCCGGCTCCATCAGAGCCCCGAGCTCGTAACCGAAATATCCCAAGGCCCCCGCCGGAAAAGGGGTGGGCCAGTTCGAGTCCGGAAGCTGAAAGCGCTTCAGTACGTCCCGGAGGAGCGGAAGCGTCGATCCTCTTTCGCAACGGCCGTCTTTCCAGGTCAGGACCGCCCGGTCCCCTCGGGCAGTGAGGAGGGCGAACGGGTCGACGGCGCAGACGCAGAACCGGGACAGGGGACCGCCCCGCGCGCCTCCGGGGTCCCAACCGCTGTCGAGAACCGCCCAGGGGCCCCGGGACCGGCTCAGCCGGGCGTACAGCGCGGCCGGGTCGGAGGAAAGGGGCAGGGACCGGCAATACATGGCTTCAATCTTCACCCGCCGGCGCGAATCGGTCCGGTCTGGGATGGGGCGCCATGAAGACCAGGCAGATCAGAGGATCACCGGAATGGTTGAGCACGCCGTGGGGTTCGCCCGCCGGGGCCCAGGTGGCCTCCCCTTCTTCCAGGGTGTGGGTTTCCTCACCCACCGTAAAACGGCCGCGTCCCTTCAGGACGTGGTAGATCTTGTCGTTGCCCCGGTGGGAGTGAACCTTCTGTTCCTGGCCCGGTTCGAAGCAGTAGATGTCGCAGAACATGCGGGGGGTCTCGAAGAGATTCACCTTTTGCATTTTCTCGGGGCGAAACCGGGTCAGGTCCCAAACCTGTTTGATCTGCATGACTGCTCCTTGTCGGCCCGCGGGAACTGCGTCCCGGAGTTGTTGAGTCGCCTTCGCAGGATTTGGTATAAACTCGCTCCTTCGTCCTGCTGAACAAGCGAAGCATATCGAATCTTCCGAAGAGAGGGAATTATGAGAAGAATCCAGATCGGCGACTATGTCGAGGACGTCATCGAACGCAGCGACTACCCCATGGACAAGGTCCGGGAGATTCTGGGTCGTGAGCGCATCGGCGTCATTGGCTACGGCCCTCAGGGCCACGGGCAGTCCCTGAACTGCCGGGACAACGGGATCGACGTGGTCGTCGGGCAGCGCCGCGGCGGCAACGGCTGGAAGAAGGCGGTCGAGGACGGCTGGGTCCCGGGTGTCAACCTGATCGAGGACATCACGCAGGTGGTGGAGCAGTCCACGCTGGTCATGTACCTGTTGAGCGACGCCGGGCAGGGCGCGCAGTGGCCCAACATCAAGCCCCACCTCAAACCGGGCGACGCCCTCTGCTTTTCCCACGGGTTCGCCCTCACCTACAACGACCAGACCGGCGTGGTTCCGCCGCCCGACATCGACGTGATCCTGGTGGCGCCCAAGGGATCCGGGACGACGGTGAGGCGGCTCTTCCTCGAGGGCCGGGGGATCAATTCCAGCTACGCGGTGGACCAGGACTACACGGGCCGCGCCCGGGAGCGCTGCCTGGCGCTGGGAATCGCCATCGGGTCCGGGTTCCTCTTCGAGACCAACTTCAAAAAGGAGGTCTACAGCGACCTGACGGGAGAACGGGGGGTCCTGATGGGAGCCATCTACGGACTCTGGCTGGCCCAGTACGAGGTGCTTCGGGCCCGGGGCCACAGTCCTCAGGAGGCTTTCAACGAGACCGTCGAAGAGGCGACCCAGAGCCTCTACCCTCTCATCGCCGAGAACGGGATGGATTGGATGTACGCCAACTGCTCCACCACGGCCCAACGCGGCGCCCTGGACTGGTTCAAGCGCTTCCGGGACGCCAACGTCCCCATCTTCGAGGAGCTCTACGACAAGGTGGCGCGCGGCGAAGAGACGCGCCGGGTCCTGGCTGCGAACCGGGCCGCCGACTACCGGGAGGCCCTCACCCGGGAGTTGAAGGAGGTCGAGCAATCGGAGATGTGGCGGATCGGCAAGGTGGTCCGGGAGCTTCGCCCGGAACGGCAGTCCGGGGAATGACGAATGGAACGCCGGGGCGGCCCTTGATTCCGGACAGTTGAGATGGCCAACAGGACCGGCGGCGAGGCACTGGTGGAGCGTTTGTCGCTCCACGGGGTCGACCTCCTTTTCGGCATCATCTCCATCCACAACCTGGATATCTTCGACGCCCTCCACCGCTACCGGGACCGGGTGCGCCACATCGGCGGACGGTCGGAGCTGGGTTGCGGATTCATGGCCGACGGATACGCCCGTTCCAGCGGCCGTCCCGGCGTCCTGGTCACCAGCACCGGGCCCGGCGCGGCCAACTCCATGCACGCGGTGGGGGAGGCCTACCATTCCAGCTCTCCCCTGCTGCATCTGACCACCACCGTGGCGCGAGGCGAGCGGGAGCAGGGTCTGGGGCTGATCCACGAGCCCAAGAAACAGTTTCGGATGCTCCGGTCGGTGACCGGTCATGCCCGCCGGGTGGAGGATCCGGCGGACCTGGCGCCGGCCGTGGACGAAGCGTTCGCGGCGTTGTCCGCCGGTCGCCGGCGGCCCTCCGTCCTCCAGTTTCCCCACGATCTCTTGGGATCTCCCTGCGGACCCGGGGGGCGGCGGCCCCCCCCGGCCCGGACCGGCCGGGGCCGGGGGGGGGGGGGGGGGGGGGTAAGTTGAGGCAAAAA